>NZ_JBEXOV010000123.1:0-18340 GCF_040611715.1 Streptomyces sp. NPDC006544
GGCCGCTCGCCGCCCCGCGCCGCCCCGCCGCGGGGCACCCGGGGGTGCGTGGCGTTCTGGGGGGGGCGGGGGCGGGGGGGCGCCCCCCCCCCCCCCGCCGCCGGGCCGCTCCAGTTCGACTGGCGGGACGGTGACGTGCTCTAGTGCGGCGACCGCGAGCTGCCGTGCCGGGCGCCGCGACCCGGTGAACCCTGCCGGTCACGGCACGGACGGCTAGGACCCCGAGATGCTCGGCGCGCCCGACTCGATGTGGCCGGTGTAGCGGCGCGACCAGGTGCCGTCCGAGTCGGCGAGGATCGTGAAGTCGTACCAGCCGTTGCTGTAGGCCACCGCGTTGAAGTAGTCCTCGCGCGAGGAGTTCGCCGGGACGGTGTAGGTCCACGGGCCGTCGGTGCGGTAGGCGTTCGAGCGGATCGTGAAGGTGACCGGCGAGGCCGAGGAGTTGGTCATCTTGAAGTAGAGGGCCGTCTTGCCCGTGCCGGGCTCGATCGCGTAGCGGGCCGCGACCTCGATCGCCTTGCCCGCCTTCGACGCGTCGCCGATGAAGCGCCGCAGGAAGCGGTTGGGCCCGTGCATCGAGATGTCGTACTTGCCGGAGCCGCTGCCGAGCCCGATGTTGAAGTAGTCCGTCGACGTCGCACCCGGGTCCACCGTGTACTGCCAGGCCGCCGTGTCCCGGTACTGGTGCGGATGGATCGAGAAGTGAGCCGTCCGCTTCGCCTCCGTGCCCGCGTTCGTCATGGAGAACCAGGCGAGGATCTTGCCCGCCGCCCCGAACTCGAAGCGGTCCAGGTTCCCGTTGACCTGGTACGGAAGGGCCCGCGCGGGCCGGGTCCCGGGCTCCTGCGCCGGCAGCGCGTTGTCCTGCGGCACCGGGTTGGAGAGCGGACCGCAGGTCGCCTGGCCGATGACCTTGGCGGTCGGCGGGAGACCGGCGGGGACCCCGTGGACCGGGTGCGCGAAGTCGAAGACGCCCGTCAGGTCGCCCGTCACCTTGCGGCGCCAGGCGCTGATGTTCGGACAGGTGGCCGGGGTGCCCAGCGCCGCCGTCCAGGTCTCCATGAAGCGCAGCACGGAGGTGTGGTCGAAGACCTCCGAGCTCACCCAGCCGCCGCGCGTCCACGGGGACATCACGATCATCGGGACGCGGAAGCCGAGCCCGATCGGGGTGCCGTCGATGTACTCGCCGGGCGTGCCGGGCGGCGCGACAGGCGGCGGGACGTGGTCGAAGAAGCCGTCGTTCTCGTCATAGTTGAGGAAGAGGACGGTGGAGTCGAAGACCTCCGGGTTCGCCGAGAGCGCGCGGTAGACCAGGTCCACGAAGTGCGCGCCGTCGCCGGGCGGGGCGTACGGGTGCTCGGAGAAGGCCTCGTTCGCCACGACCCAGGAGACCTGGGGGAGGGTGCCGGCGACGACGTCCGCGCGGATGGCGGCGGCGATGTCGTCGGGGGTGGAACCGGTGACCTTGGGGACGGAGCCCATGCCCCGGTCCCACAGCGGGTTTCCGGGGGCGGCGTCCGTGAACTTCTTGAAGTAGGCGAGCCCGTTGTCCCCGTAGTTGTCCTGGGCGTTCTGGTAGACCTTCCAGCTCATTCCGGCGCGCTGGAGGGCCTCCGCGTACGTCTCCCAGGTCAGGCCCGACTCGTCGCCGCCGTCCTTGCTGCCCGCGTCGACCTTGCCGCTCCACAGGAACGTGCGGTTGGGGCCCGTCGCACTGAGGGTGGAGGAGAAGTAGGCGTCGCAGACGGTGTAGTTGTCGGCGAGGCCGTAGTGGAACGGAATGTCGCCGCGGTCGAGGTAGCCGAGGGTGCGGGTGTTGCCGACGCCGGTGACGAAGTTGTCCATGCGGCCCTTGTTCCAGGCCGCGTGCTGCGAGCTCCAGCTGTGCGGGAGGTCGCCGTTGCACTGGGCGAGGGTCTCGCCGTCGACTCCGCCCACCGGCGGGGTGGAGCTGAGCTTCCACGGGTACTGGCGGCCGCCCCAGTTGGGCTGGTTGAACATGCCCCAGCCGCCCGGGATGTTGCCGGCGGCGCGGTCGCCGAAGCCCCGGACACCCTTCAGCTTGCCGAAGTAGTGGTCGAAGCTGCGGTTCTCCTGCATCAGGATCACCACGTGCTTCACATCGGTGATCGTGCCGGACGAGGCGGCAGCGGCCGCCGACGTCGGTGCGATCGCGGGGATGGCCGCCCCTGCCATCAGCCCGGCCCCGATTCCCACGAACCCTCTGCGGCTGATCGGTGTCACTGGCTTCTCGCCTCCAACTCGAGTGCCCCGCTGGCACATTGTCCGCAAGAGTGGCGGCCGCCGCGCCAAAGGTCTACATCCGTGCGGTAAGAACTCGGTGAACATCCGGTCGGCCGGATTCGGCCGTGGCTCCGTACGGGCGTTCTGCGGGGGTCATCTCTTCCGGAGCACGCTCCGGAAGGCGTCCACCGTGTGGTCATCCCTGCCCAACGGTGGTGCCGGTGCCGATCCGGCCGCTGCGCACGCCGGGGGACGGGGCGGTCCCCGGGCTCGTCGTGCGAATTGGTGTGACGGCGAACCAATGCCTCCTCCGGGCTGAGCTGCTCGCGGACGGTCCCGAGCTGCCCAGGGGAGCCGGAGGGGTCGTCGGGATCACCGGTCCGGGCCTGGGGAGACCCGTGGGGCGGGTGGGATACGTCACCCTGCCGGAATCGGCTGACGCTTTCGCCGTCAGGGCTCTGACCAGGGAGTTCCGCTCTTCCGCGGCCTGAAATGGAGCCCTGGGCGGGGGCCTTTCGAGGGGTGGGGCGTCTCAGATAGTAGGAAGTCCGAGTAATTGCCGAGACATACAGCGGGGGCTGGCTTACTTTGTAGAAGCCGAACGTCTCGCCGATCCGGCGAATGGCGGTCGAGAGCGTGCGCCCCGCTGCAGGCCACCCCTGCCGCGCACCGCTCCCCGCCTCTTCCGGCGCCTTGAAGGAACCCCTCATCCGTGGCCCCGCCACGCCGTGATCTCAAGGAGTCGATCACCATGACGCACACCCCCACCACCACCGCCCGCCGGGTCCGCCGCTCCGCCGCCGCGGACGCCGACCGCAGGAACGCCGCCGCCGCCCTCCAGCGGGCGCTGGACCGCCGCGACAACGGCGGCTCGACCGGTCACTGAGCGCGCGCCGGAGCCCGGCCGCCCGTCCCTCAGGCGTATCCCGTCCACATCTTGGACGCCATATGTCTGAGGGGTGGGACACGGAGTACGGTTTGAACCATGTCGACCAGCATCAATCTCGCAGTGATCCCCGGTGATGGCATCGGCCAGGAAGTCGTGGCTCAGGGCCTCAAGGTCCTTACCGCGGTCCTGCCCCAGGATGTGAAGCTGGAGACCAAGGAATACGACCTCGGCGCCCAGCGCTGGCACCGCACCGGTGAAACCCTCCCCGACGCGGAGCTCGAAGCCCTCAAGCACCACGACGCGATCCTGCTGGGCGCCATCGGCGACCCGTCGGTCCCGTCCGGCGTCCTCGAGCGCGGTCTGCTGCTGAAGCTCCGCTTCGCCTTCGACCACTTCATCAACCTGCGCCCCTCGAAGCTCCTCCCGAACACGGCCAGCCCGCTGGCCGGCAACCCGGAGATCGACTTCGTCGTGGTCCGCGAGGGCACCGAAGGCCCGTACACCGGTAACGGCGGCAGCCTGCGCACCGGCACTCCCGCCGAGGTGGCCACCGAGGTCAGCGTCAACACGGCGTACGGCGTCGAGCGCGTCGTCCGCGACGCGTTCGAGCGGGCCAACGCCCGCCCGCGCAAGAAGCTGACGCTGGTCCACAAGAACAACGTCCTCGTGTACGCGGGCCACCTGTGGAAGAACACCTTCGACACGGTCGGCCGGGAGTACCCCGAGGTCACCACCGACTACCTGCACGTCGATGCCGCGACGATCTTCTTCGTCACGCAGCCCGAACGCTTCGACGTCATCGTCACGGACAACCTCTTCGGTGACATCCTCACCGACCTGGCCGCCGCCGTGACCGGCGGAATCGGCCTGGCCGCCTCCGGGAACATCAACCCGACCGGCGCCTTCCCGTCCATGTTCGAGCCCGTCCACGGCTCGGCCCCGGACATCGCCGGCACGGGCAAGGCCGACCCGACCGCGACGATCCTCTCGGTCGCCCTCCTGCTGCGCCACCTCGGCTACGAGGCCCAGGCCCTCCGCATCGAGGACGCCGTCTGTGCCGACCTGGCCGAGCGCGACGGCACCTTCCGCTCCACCGACGCGATCGGCGACGCCCTCGCCGCTCGAGTAGCCGGCTGACCCGGTAGCCCCACCTCGAGGAAGCCGCCGGGTCGCGATCACCGCACCCGGCGGCTTTTCCTGTGCGGCCCCGGGTGCCACCATCTCCCCTGGGCCGCAATCGCCCCGTTTCACCGAAGCCTCCTCCCGCGCGATAATCGAACGCGAGGCCGCGGAATACGGGGAAGCTCGGACGTCCTAGTACGCCGTGAGCGCGGTCCGCCATACACAACCGGTGAAGGACACGCACTCATGACGACGCCCACGATCGAGCTGAAGCCCTCCTCGAACCCCCTGTCCGCCGCGGAGCGCGAAGCGATCCTGGCGAACCCCGGTTTCGGCCGCCACTTCACGGACCACATGGTCACGGTCAAGTGGACCGAGGGCCGCGGCTGGCACGACGCCGAGCTGGTCCCCTACGCGCCGCTGTCCATGGACCCGGCGAACATGACCCTGCACTACGCGCAGACGATCTTCGAAGGCCTCAAGGCCTACAAGCAGCCCGACGGCACCGTCGCCACGTTCCGCCCGCAGGCGAACGCCGAGCGCTTCCAGGCCTCCGCCCGCCGCATGGCGATGCCGGAGCTGCCGACCGAGCTGTTCATCGAGGCCTGCGACGCGCTCATCAAGCAGGACCGCGACTGGGTGCCGGACTCCGGGGAGGCCTCGCTCTACCTGCGGCCCTTCATGTTCGCCAGCGAGGTAGGCCTCGGCGTCCGCCCGGCCAACGAGTTCCTCTTCATCGTCATCGCCTCCCCGGCCGGCGCGTACTTCCCGGGCGGGGTCAAGCCCGTCTCCGTCTGGCTCTCCGAGGAGTACGTGCGCGCCGTCAAGGGCGGCACCGGCGCGGCCAAGACCGGCGGCAACTACGCGGCCTCCCTCGTCGCGCAGGCCCAGGCCGCCGCGCACGGCTGTGACCAGGTGGTCTGGCTCGACGCCGTCGAGCACCGCTGGATCGAGGAGATGGGCGGGATGAACCTGTACTTCGTCTACGCGGACGAGGACGGGACCCGGCGCATCGTCACCCCCGAGCTCACCGGCTCGCTCCTGCCCGGCATCACCCGCGACTCCCTCCTCACCATCGCCCGCGACCTCGGCCACACCGCCGAAGAGGGCCGGATCACCACCGAGGACTGGAAGAGGGACAACGAGAACGGCACCCTGACCGAGGTCTTCGCCTGCGGCACCGCCGCGGTCATCACCCCGGTCGGCTCGGTCAAGTCCGAGCGCGCCAACTGGACCCAGGGCAACGGTGAGCCCGGCGAGGTCACCATGAAGCTCCGCAAGGCGCTCCTGGACCTCCAGACCGGACACACCGCCGACACCCACGGCTGGATGCACCCGCTCGGCTAGGAGTGCCCGGCCCGCCACGACCGCGTGCCATGACCGCGTGCCGTGACTACGGACGAAGCCCGCGCCCCGGGATCCCGGGGCGCGGGCTTCGTCCGTACGGGCAGCCGCCGGGCCCCGCCCGCCAGCTGTCCCGCGAGGTGACGGCCGCTACGCGGCCACCGGCTCCTCCGGGGCGGTGGGAGCCTCGGCGGTGACGGCCGGCGCGCGGGCGGTCAGGGCCGCGTACACCAGGCCGCCGGCCAGGCCCGACAGGACGAAGGAGCAGTCCACGCCGCCCGTCAGGGCCAGCAGCGGCCCCTCGTAGAACGGGGTGGTCACGGCGAGCAGGCCGACGCCGGCGCCGATCGCCCAGGAGACGGTGGCGGGCAGGTTCCAGCCGGCGCGGTACCAGTAGATCCCGCCCACCGAGCGGCGGTTGAAGACCTGGAGGGCGTCGGCGTCGTAGCGGCCGCGGCAGCGGACGTGGCCGACGAGGGTGATGACGGCCCACGGGGTGCCGATCGCGGTCAGCAGCAGGACGAACGAGGTCATCGCGGACTGGACGTCCCACTCGAAGGAGCCGACGAACACGAACGTGGTGGCGACGGCCGCGGCGATCACGGTGGCCGTGCTGCGGGTCGCCCGGGGGACGATGGCGTCGAGGTCGAGGCCCATCGAGTAGAGCATCAGCCCGGCGTTGCCGACCGAGCCGGCCGCGGCGGCGGCGAGCAGCGGGACCAGGTACCAGAAGGGCGCGGCGTCGACCAGCGGACCGGCGTACTCGGTGGCGGCGCGGGCGGCCAGCGCGGTGTAGGTGCCGAAGAGCTGCGGGACCAGCAGGCCGACGAGCAGGCCGAGCGCGGTGGACCGGAGCACCTTGCGGGAGTCGTGCCGGCGGGGGGAGATGTAGCGGGTGTAGTCGCCGAGCAGCGTGATGAAGGCGACGGGCCCGCTGAGCCCGGCGGCGACGGCGGCGAGCAGCCAGGTCGGCCAGAAGGAGCCCAGCAGGTACGCGGTGTCCGGCGGGGCGGCGGTGGTGAAGCCGGGGGCGTAGGCGAAGACGCCGACGGCCAGCAGGATCACCATGCCGACGGAGAGGATCTTGCTCATGCGCAGCAGGAGCCGGTAGCCGAAGACGGCCCCGACGACCGTGCACGCGGCGAGCACGCCGTACATCACGGCCCGCGACACGCCGGTGTCCGGCAGTCCGGTGAGCCGGGACAGGGCGCCGACCATGACGTCGCCGCCGATCCACAGGGTCAGCGCGGTGTAGCCGAGCGAGAGCAGCAGTCCGACCACGGAGCCGACCAGGCGGCCGCGCACGCCGAACTGCGCGCCGCTGGAGGTGGAGAGGTTGGTCGCCGTACGCAGGGACACCAGCGCCAGCGGCGCGGTGAAGGCGATGCCGACGAGGGTGCCGGTCACGATGGCGGTGACCGACGGCCACAGGCCGAGTCCGAAGGACGGGGGCAGCCAGCCGAAGACGATCACACCGAGGCAGAGGTTCGATCCCAGGAGGATCGAGATCAGGTCACGGGGACCGCTCGTCCTCTCCTCTTCCGGGATGGTGTCGACTCCGCGCTGTTCGATGGGCATGGGGGACTCCCTTGGCAGGGCGGGGGGTGGCAACGCATTGTTTGAGCGACACTCAATGTGACTCAGGCCCTGCTCCCAGGTCAATGCTTCGCAGAATGGAAACGAAGAGTTAGAGTGATGCTCTAACCCATCGATGCAAAAGGTGGTGGATCGGCGTGCGGCTGACCCCTACGGAGCGCGACCGGCTGCTGCTCCGCAGCGCTGCGGAACTGGCCAGGGCCCGACGGGCCCGCGGACTCAGACTCAACGTCCCGGAGGCGACCGCGCTCATCGCGGACACGGTCTGCGAGGCCGCGCGCGACGGCAAGCGGCTGGCGGAAGCCATCGAGGAGGCCCGCTCCGTGCTGGGCCAGGGTGACGTCCTGCCCGGCGTGGCCGACGTGGTCACCGAGGTGCACGTGGAGGCCGTCTTCGACGACGGGTCCCGCCTCGCCGTGGTCTCCTCCCCGATCCGGGACGCCGTGAGCCTGGGCGAGGACGCCCCCGGCGCGGTCGTGCCCGGCCCCGGCGCCCCCCAGCCGGAGCCCACCGTCCACCTGCGCGTGCGCAACACCGCGACCGTGCCGGTCAGCGTCACCTCGCACTTCCACTTCTTCGAGGCCAATCCCCGCCTCGCCTTCGACCGGGCCGCGGCCTACGGCATGCGCCTGTGCGTGCCTGCGGGCTCCTCGATCCGCTTCGACCCCGGCGGCGAGGCCGAGGTCGGCCTGGTCCCCATCGGCGGAGAGCGCATCGCCATCGGCTTCGCCGGGCTGGTGGACGGGCCGCTGGACGCGCCCGGCGCGAAGCGCGAGGCCCTGGCCCGCGCCGCCGCCTGCGGCTACCTGGGTACGGGGCACGGCGACACGGCGGACGGAGAGCGGGAATGAGCAAGCAGACCAAACACAGTGACCACTGCGCACCCGGCAGCCGGCACATCGACCCCCACGAGTACGCCTCCGTCTTCGGCCCCCGTGCCGGGGACCGGGTCAGGCTCGGCGACTGCGGGCTGACCGTCCGCGTCGAGTCCGACGCGCAGAAGCCGGGGGACGAGTTCCTGGCCGGCTTCGGCAAGACCGCCCGCGACGGACTGCACCTGAAGGCCGCCGCCGTCCGCGAGACCTGCGACGTGGTGATCAGCAACGTGTTGGTCATCGACGCCGTCCTCGGCATCCGCAAGGTCTCCATCGGCATCCGCGAGGGCCGCATCCACGCCATCGGCCGGGCCGGCAACCCCGACACCCTCGACGGCGTGGACGTGGTCGTCGGCACGGGCACCTCGATCGTCTCCGGCGAGGGGATGATCGCCACCGCGGGCGCCGTCGACACCCACGTGCACCTGCTCTCCCCGCGGATCATGGAAGCCTCCCTCGCGGCGGGCGTCACCACGGTCATCGGCCAGGAGTTCGGCCCGGTCTGGGGCGTCGGCGTCAACTCGCCGTGGGCGCTCAAGCACGCCTTCAACGCCTTCGACGCCTGGCCCGTCAACATCGGCTTCCTCGCCCGCGGTTCCTCCTCCCACGAGGCCCCGCTCATCGAGGCACTCGCCGAGGGCGGCGCCAGCGGCTTCAAGGTCCACGAGGACATGGGAGCGCACACCCGCGCCCTGGACACCGCCCTGCGCGTGGCCGAGGAGCACGACGTACAGGTCGCCCTGCACAGCGACGGCTTGAACGAGTGCCTGTCCGTCGAGGACACCCTGCGCGTCCTGGACGGCCGCACCATCCATGCCTTCCACATCGAGGGCTGCGGCGGCGGACACGTCCCCAACGTCCTGAAGATGGCGGGCGTGCCGAACGTCATCGGCTCCTCCACCAACCCCACCCTGCCCTTCGGCCGGGACGCGGTCGCCGAGCACTACGGCATGATCGTCTCGGTCCACGACCTCAAACCCGACCTCCCCGGCGACGCCGCCATGGCCCGCGACCGGATCCGCGCCGGAACGATGGGCGCCGAGGACGTGCTGCACGACCTGGGCGCGATCGGCATCACCTCCTCCGACGCCCAGGGCATGGGCCGGGCGGGCGAGACCATCCGGCGCACCTTCGCCATGGCCGCCAAGATGAAGGGCGAGCTCGGCCCGCTGGCCGGCGACGGCGAGGGCGACGACAACGCCCGTGTCCTGCGCTACATGGCGAAGCTGACCATCAACCCGGCCATCGCCCACGGCCTCGCCCACGAGATCGGCTCCATCGAGGTCGGCAAGCTCGCCGACATCGTGCTGTGGCGCCCCCAGTTCTTCGGCGCCAAACCGCAGCTGGTCCTCAAGTCCGGCTTCCCCGCCTACGGAGTCACCGGAGACCCCAACGCCGCCACCGACACCTGCGAACCGCTGGTCCTCGGACCGCAGTTCGGCTCGTACGGAGCCACGGCCGCCGACATCTCCGTCGCCTTCGTCTCGGCCGCCGCGGCGGCCCTCGGCAGCGACGAGATGCCGACCCGCAGGCGCCGCGTCGCCGTTCGCGGCACCCGCGGCATCGGCCCCGGCGACCTCCTCCTGAACTCCCGGGTGGGCGCGGTCGACGTGGACGCGCGCAGCGGTCTCGTCTCCCTCGACGGGGAACCGCTGCGCTCCGAAGCCGCCGAATCGGTCTCCCTCAACCGCCTGTACTTCCTGTGAGCCGGTACCGCCTCGTGAGCCGGCCCGCTCGCGGGGCAGTACGGCCCGTACGCCAGTAAGGACCCTGCCATGACCAACGCTGCCGACCAGCCCCCCGCCAAGCCCGCCGACCACGGGTTCCGGATGCCCGCCGAGTGGACGCCCCACGAGCGCACCTGGATGGCCTGGCCCAGCCCCAATCCGACCTTCACCACCGAGCAGGAGCTCGCCGAGGCCCGCGAGGCCTGGGGCGCCGTCGCCCGCGCGGTGCGCGCGTACGAGCCCGTGACCCTCGTGGTGTCGCCCGGCGACGCCGACAGCGCCCGGGCGGTCGTCGGAGAAGGGATCGACCTGGTCGAGCGTGACCTGGACGACGCGTGGATGCGCGACATCGGCCCGACCTTCGTCACCAACGACGCGGGCGAGCTGGCCGCCGTCGACTGGACCTTCAACGGCTGGGGCGCCCAGGAGTGGGCCCGCTGGGACCGGGACTCGAAGATCGCCCGGCACGTCTCCGACGTCGTGGGGACCCGTACGTACAGCACCGCGCTCGTCAACGAGGGCGGCGCCATCCACGTGGACGGCGAGGGCACCGTGCTCCTCACCGACACCGTCCAGCTGGGCAAGGGCCGCAATCCCGACTGGACCCGAGAGCAGGTGGAGGCCGAGATCCACGCCCACCTGGGCACCACCAAGGCGATCTGGCTCCCGTACGGCCTGGCCGGCGACTACGGCACCTACGGCACCCAGGGCCACGTGGACATCGTCGCCGCCTTCGCCCGCCCCGGCGTGGTCATGGTCCACAGCCAGCCCGACCCGGCCCACCCGGACCACGAGCGGGGCAAGACCATCGCCGCCATCCTGCGCGCGGCCACCGACGCCCGCGGCCGGCGGCTGGAGGTCGTGGAGATCGCGGCGCCCACCGTGCTGGAGGAGGACGGCGAGTGGGTCGACTACTCCTACATCAACCACTACCTCTGCAACGGAGGCGTCGTCCTGTGCGCCTTCGACGACCCGCGCGACGAGGAGGCGGCGGAGATCTTCCGCGGCCTGTTCCCCGCGCGGACCGTGACGCTCGTCGACGCACGTACGATTTTCGCCGGGGGTGGCGGTATCCACTGCATCACCCAGCAGCAGCCGAAGGTCTGAGCACGAGGGCGGACCGGAACCAGGAGTGGGCCATGGTGGCGGGTGGGGCAAGAGCCGCGCGCAAGAACGCGCCGCCGCGCGAGGACGTACTGGTCGCCGCCATGGCCACCATCGCCGAACGAGGCCTCGACGGCCTCACCATGGCAGGGCTCGGCCGCCAGGTCGGCATGAGCAGTGGCCACATCCTCTACTACTTCCGTACCAAGGACGAGCTCCTCCTGCAGACCCTTGAGTGGAGCGAGGCGGCCCTCGGCGCGGAACGCCGCGCCCTCCTGTCCCGGCTCGGCCCCGTGCGCGAACGGCTGCAGGCGTACGTGGACCTCTATGTGCCCCGGGAGGCCCGGGACCCGCACTGGACGCTGTGGCTGGAGGTCTGGAACCGCTCGCAGAACGCCGGACCGGGGGAGCGGGACCGCCAGGCGGCCATCGAGGGCGCCTGGCACCGCGACCTGGTGGCGCTGCTCGCCGAGGGGATCTCGCGCGGGGAGTTCCGGGCGGTCGACCCGGACCGCTTCGCCGCCCGGCTGCGGGCCCTCCTCGACGGGTTCAGCATCCAGGTCGCGGTGGGCCTGCCCGGGATGGGGCGGGGCGACATCCTGGCCCACGTCTCGGAATTCCTGGACGAGACGCTCGTATCGTGAGACGTGTGTCCACGCGCGCGAACGCCTGTGGCACACTGCGGGCGTGCCTGCTCCGCTCATGATTATGGACAGCAGCGCGCCGGTCCGCAGTGACCGCTGAACCGTGGAAGAACTTCGCGGAGGCGGCATCGTGCCCCAGACCCGCGCGCAGACCTCTCGCACCCGCGAGAGGTTTTTTCGTTTTCCGGCACCAAACGTGCCGGAACGGGCAGCGCGCGATGATGGGGGCAGTGGCGGCGGCCTGCCCCGGGGCGGTCCTTCGGCAACCACTCATCCGACAGGAGTCAGATCAGCATGACGACGACAGAGGCGACTGGGCCGACCGCGCCGGATTCGGGCCCCGACGACGGCTTCCACGTCTTCGACACGACCCTGCGCGACGGCGCCCAGCGTGAGGGCATCAACCTCACGGTCGCGGACAAGCTGACGATCGCCCGGCACCTGGACGACTTCGGCGTGGGGTTCATCGAGGGCGGCTGGCCGGGCGCCAACCCCCGTGACACCGAGTTCTTCTCCCGCGCCCGCACGGAGATCGACTTCAAGCACGCGCAGCTCGTCGCCTTCGGCGCGACCCGCAGGGCGGGCGGCTCGGCCGCCACCGACCCGCAGGTGCGCGCCCTGCTGGAGTCCGGCGCCCCGGTGATCACGCTGGTGGCCAAGTCCCACGACCGGCACGTCGAGCTCGCCCTGCGCACCACGCTCGACGAGAACCTGGAGATGGTCCGCGACACCGTCTCCCACCTGGTCGCCCAGGGCCGCCGGGTGTTCGTCGACTGCGAGCACTTCTTCGACGGCTACCGCGCCAACGCCGCGTACGCGAAGTCCGTCGTACGGGCCGCCCACGAGGCCGGGGCCGACGTCGTCGTCCTCTGCGACACCAACGGCGGTATGCTGCCCGCGCAGATCACCGCGACCGTGGCGACGGTGCTCGCCGACACCGGCGCCCGCCTGGGCATCCACGCCCAGGACGACACCGGCTGCGCCGTGGCCAACACCCTGGCCGCCGTGGACGCGGGCGCCACCCACGTCCAGTGCACCGCCAACGGCTACGGCGAGCGGGTCGGCAACGCCAACCTCTTCCCCGTCGTCGCCGCGCTGGAGATCAAGTACGGGCGCACCGTCCTCCCCGAGGGCGCGCTCGCCGAGATGACCCGCATCTCGCACGCCATCGCCGAGGTCGTGAACCTGACCCCGTCCACGCACCAGCCCTACGTCGGCGTCTCCGCCTTCGCGCACAAGGCGGGCCTGCACGCCTCCGCGATCAAGGTCGACCCGGACCTGTACCAGCACATCGACCCCGAGCGGGTCGGCAACACCATGCGGATGCTGGTCTCCGACATGGCCGGCAGAGCCTCCATCGAGCTCAAGGGCAAGGAGCTCGGCGTCGATCTCGGCGGGGACCGGGCGCTGATCTCGCGGGTGGTGGAGCGGGTCAAGGAGCGGGAGCTCCAGGGCTACACGTACGAGGCCGCGGACGCCTCGTTCGAACTGCTGCTGCGCGCGGAGGCGGAGGGCAGGGCCCGCAAGCACTTCCGTACCGAGTCCTGGCGGGCCATCGTCGAGGACCGCCCGGACGGCACGCACGCCAACGAGGCCACGGTGAAGCTGTGGGCCAAGGGCGAGCGGATCGTCGCCACGGCGGAGGGCAACGGCCCGGTCAACGCGATGGACCGGGCGCTGCGGGTGGCGCTGGAGCGGTTCTACCCGCAGCTGGCGAAGTTCGAGCTGATCGACTACAAGGTCCGCATCCTGGAGGGCAAGCACGGTACGGAGTCCACGACCCGCGTGCTGATCACCACCACGGACGGCACCCGGGAGTGGAACACGGTCGGCGTGGCCCCGAACGTCATCGCGGCGTCCTGGCAGGCCCTGGAGGACGCCTTCACCTTCGGCCTCCTCCACGCCGGCGTCGAACCCGCGGAGTAGGTCCGCTCGCGGCACCTCGCGGCACCTCGCGGCACCTCGCAGCCCGTCGCGGCCCGTCGCGGCGCGGCCCGTCGCCGCCCTTCGCCCCGGACCTCGCCCGGCCTCGGCCTGGCGAGGTCCGCCCGGCCCTTATGTCCAGCTCACACAGGATTGCACCCGTTCGGGTAGCGTCGTGGCTATGAGGACCAGGCATATCTCCGTACTCTCCGGCCTGCTGCTGGCCGGCCTGCTGCTGGCCCTGTCGGTGAGCGCGCTCGCGCTCGCCCCGCGGGCGTCGGCGGACACCGGGACCACGACCGTGGCGGAGGCCCTCAAGAAGGGCCCGGTCTACGTCGATCCCCGCGCCGAGGCGCAGCTGCCGCCCGCCCAGGCCGAGGCGCTCGCGAAGAAGATCAAGGACGCGGGCAAGCCGGTGTTCGTCGCCGTACTGCCGGCCACCGCCGAGTTCCCCGCGGCCACCGTGCTCAAGACGGTCCGTACCGAGACCGGTGTCACCGGGCTCTACGCGATCCGGCTCGGAGAGGGTTTCAACGCCGGCGCCGACAGGGCGGTCATGCCGAACAACGCGGTCCGCAACCTGGTCGACGCCGCCAAGGCGGGCGGCCCTGTCGACGCGACGACCGAGCTCAACCAGTTCGTCGACCAGGCCCTCGCGCAGGCCAAGGGCAAGGCCCCCGCCTCCTGGGGCGGCGCGGCAGCCGACAGCGGGTCCCCGGCCGGCGCCCTGATCGGCCTCGGCGCCGTGGCCGTCGTCGGCGGCGGCGGTGCGTACATGCTGGTCAAGCGCAACCGCAGGAAGAAGGAAGAGACGCGCCGCGAGGCGATCGCACGGCTGAGCGTGGTCGTGGACGAGGACATCACGGCCTTCGGCGAGGAGCTCGACCGCCTCGACTTCCATCCCGGCGAGCCCGGCGCGGACGACGCGATGCGGGCGGACTACGAGAAGGGCCTGGACTCGTACGAGAAGGCCAAGCAGATCATGGCCTCGGTGCAGCACCCCGAAGAGGTCAAGGGAGTCACCCAGGCACTGGAGGACGGCCGGTACGCCTTGGCCCGCCTCGACGCGCGCCGCCAGGGGCAGCCGCTGCCCGAGCGCCGAGCGCCCTGCTTCTTCGACCCGCGCCACGGGCCGAGCGCCCAGGACGCGGACTGGGCGCCGGCGGGCGGCGCCGCCCGCACCGTGCCGGTCTGCGCGGCGGACGCCGTGCGGCTGCGCGACGGCCAGGACCCCGCGGTCCGTACGGTCGACACCGAGCACGGTCCGCGCCCCTACTACGACGCCGGCCCGGCGTACGGTCCCTGGGCCGGCGGCTACTTCGGCGGCGGCATGCTGCCCGGCCTGCTCATGGGCACGATGCTCGGTTCGATGATGTCCAGCCCGGCCTACGCCTCGGACTTCGGCGGCGGCAACGGGTTCGAGGGCGGCGGTTTCGACGGGGGTGACGTCTCCGGTGCCGACTTCAACCCCTCGGACTTCGGCGGCGGGGACTTCGGCGGCGGAGGCGGCTTCGACGGGGGCGGCTTCGACGGTGGCGGGGGCTTCGGCGGGGGCGACTTCTGAGTCGCCCCCCGGGGCCGGGCGGTGGTGCCCCGCCGGCTCAGGCCTGCTTGATCGCCGAGATGTCGAAGGTCAGCTTCACCTTGTCGCTGACCATCACGCCGCCGGTCTCCAGGGCCGCGTTCCAGGTCAGGCCCCAGTCGGAGCGCAGGATCTCGGCGGAGCCCTCGAAGCCGACGCGCTCGTTGCCGTAGGGGTCGGTGGCCGAGCCGTTGAACTCCAGGTCGATGGAGAGCGGGCGGGTGACGTCCTTGATCGTCAGCTCGCCGGTGATGCGGTACGCGTCGCCGCCGAGCTGGGCCGCCTCGGTGGAGCGGAAGGTCATCAGCGGGAAGGCCTCGGCGTCGAAGAAGTCTCCGGAGCGCAGGTGGTTGTCGCGGTCGCCGATGCCCGTGTCGACGGAGGCGATCTTCACCTCGATGGACGCGGTGGAGCGGGACGGGTCGCGGCCGTCCAGGTGCAGGGCGCCCTCGTGGTCGGCGAAGGAGCCGCGCACGTTGGTGACCATGGCGTGTCGGACGGTGAACCCGATGCTGCTGTGGGCGGCGTCGATGACGTAGTCGCCGGTGAGCGCGGCGAGCGCCGGGTCCACTTCGAGCGTGGCCACGGCGGTGGCGGCGGCGCTCGCGGTGGCCGCGGAGACACCGTCCTGGACCTGGGACTGCTGGGCGCGGCGGGTGAAGAGACCCATGACTTCCTCCTCGGAAGGGTGCTGCTCGGTAGTGGTTCAATGTTCAACAACAATGACGCTAACCCCATTCCGTTCAAATTTCAACTTCCATGGGCCCACCCTCGTGATGCGCCGGGTCCTTGTGGGATGTCCACAAAGGACGTAGGTCCCGACTGGTGATCTCCGCTCGTCCCTCCGTGCTTCTGTCCGGGCCGCACAGCGGAAGACACCCGACACTGTGTGGATTCGACGGAGGGTTTTCGGGGTCGCGCTTCGTAAGGTCGGTACATGACCGTTGTGGACCAGATTCCGAGCGAGCCGACGGACGCCCGCGGGCGCGTGGCCGAGCTGCACGACCTGCGCGAGCAGGCGCGGCGCGGCCCCAGCGAGCGGGCGACCGAAGCGCAGCACGCCAAGGGCAAGCTCACCGCCCGCGAGCGCATCGCGCTGCTGCTGGACGAGGGTTCCTTCAAGGAGGTCGAACAGCTCCGCCGCCACCGCGCGACCGGGTTCGGCCTGGAGGCCAAGAAGCCTTACACCGACGGTGTCATCACCGGCTGGGGCACGGTCGAGGGCCGCACGATCTTCGTCTACGCCCACGACTTCCGCATCTTCGGCGGCGCCCTGGGCGAGGCCCACGCCACGAAGATCCACAAGATCATGGACATGGCCATCGCGGCCGGTGCCCCGCTGGTCTCCCTCAACGACGGCGCCGGCGCCCGTATCCAGGAGGGCGTCTCCGCCCTCGCCGGCTACGGCGGCATCTTCCAGCGCAACACCAAGGCCTCGGGCGTCATCCCGCAGATCTCGGTCATGCTGGGCCCCTGCGCCGGCGGCGCCGCGTACTCCCCGGCGCTGACCGACTTCGTGTTCATGGTGCGCGAGACCTCGCAGATGTTCATCACCGGGCCCGACGTGGTCCGCGCGGTGACCGGCGAGGAGATCACGCAGAACGGCCTCGGCGGCGCGGACGTGCACGCCGAGACCTCCGGCGTCGCGCACTTCGCGTACGACGACGAGGAGACCTGCATCTCCGAGGTCCGCTACCTCATCACGATGCTCCCCTCCAACAACCGCGAGAACCCCCCGGTCCACCAGACCGACGACCCCGCCGACCGGCGCTCGGACGTCCTGCTGGACCTGGTGCCCGCCGACGGCAACCGCCCGTACGACATGCTCAAGGTCATCGAGGAGCTCGTCGACGAAGGCGACGTCCTGGAGATCCACGAGCGCTGGGCCCGCAACATCATCTGCGCCCTGGCGCGGATGGACGGCCAGGTCGTCGGCATCGTCGCCAACCAGCCCGGCCACCTCGCCGGCGTCCTGGACATCCACGCCTCCGAGAAGGCGGCGCGGTTCGTCCAGCTCTGCGACGCCTTCAACATCCCGATCATCACGCTCCTGGACGTCCCCGGCTTCCTGCCGGGCGTCGACCAGGAGCACGGCGGCATCATCCGCCACGGCGCCAAGCTGCTGTACGCGTACTGCAACGCGACGGTGCCGCGGATCTCGCTGATCCTGCGCAAGGCCTACGGCGGGGCGTACATCGTCATGGACTCCCAGTCCATCGGCGCCGACCTCACCTACGCCTGGCCGACCAACGAGATCGCCGTGATGGGCGCCGAGGGCGCCGCCAACGTCATCTTCCGCAAGCAGATCGCGGACGCCGAAGACCCCGAGGCGATGCGCGCGCGCATGGTCAAGGAGTACAAGGCCGAACTGATGCACCCGTACTACGCCGCCGAGCGCGGCCTCGTCGACGACGTCATCGACCCCGCCGAGACCCGTGAGGTGCTCGTCGCTGCCCTCTCGATGCTCCGCAACAAGCACGCCGATCTGCCGTCCCGCAAGCACGGCAACCCGCCGCAGTAACGGCGAAGGAGACCTGCCACCCATGAGCCCCACCAACACCCTGCTGCGCGTCGAAAAGGGCAACGCCGCCCCCGAGGAGCTGGCCGCGATCACGGCGATCCTGCTGGCCCGCGCCGCCGCCACCCCCGACTCCACCGAGACCGTCGCCGGACGCTCCCAGGCCGGCTGGCGCCGTCTGGAGCGCACCCCCGGCTTCCGCGGCCCGCGCAGCTGGCAGGGCTAGTCACCCCGCGAAGCCCCGTACGCGAAGCCGCGTGCCGCGAAGCTGCGTACGCGAAGGCCCGTACGCGGAAGGCCCCCGCACTCTTGCGAGTGCGGGGGCCTTCCGCATGACGTGCGCGGCACGGAGCGTGGAGCCGAGCCGTGGCGCCCAGGGGCGCGGGGCACGGACCGCGGAGGCGGTCCGTGCGCTCGGGCGCTACCGCAGGCGGGCCATCAGGGCGTGCTCGACGAGCGTGATGAGCGCGCTCTTCGCGTCTCCGCGGTGGCGGGCGTCGGTGGTGATGATCGGGGCGTCCGGGCCGATCTGCAGGGCCTCGCGGACTTCCTCCGGGGTGTACGGCTGGTGCCCGTCGAAGCCGTTCAGGGCGATGACGAACGGCAGGCCGCTGTTCTCGAAGTAGTCGACGGCGGGGAAGCAGTCCGCGAGACGGCGGGTGTCGACCAGCACGACGGCGCCGATGGCGCCGCGGACGAGGTCGTCCCACATGAACCAGAAGCGGTCCTGTCCGGGGGTGCCGAAGAGGTACAGGATCAGGTCCTGGTCGAG
>NZ_JBEXOV010000124.1:0-11972 GCF_040611715.1 Streptomyces sp. NPDC006544
AACCGGCCGCGCGGCCGTGGCAAGGCGCAGGTCGGCCGGGCGCAGCGGTGCGTCGGGCCGGCCCAGGGCGAGGTAGGGCTGGATCCAGTACAGACCCGCGGCGGCGGCCCCCCAACGGCCCTGGCGCACGGCGACACCCGCCAGCAGCGCCAGCCCGGCGAGCTGCGCGGCGGCCACCGCTCCGGGCGGCAGGCCCTGGGCCCGGAGCTCGGCGGCCCGCGCGGGGCCGGTCGCGGCGGGAGCCGGTCCGCAGCTCAGGGTCGGAGCGACGGCCAGCCCCGTGGCGTCGGACGCGTACTCCTTCACACGGCGCAGCAGTGCCTGGAGTTCCGCCGGAGTGGAGTGCGCCTCGGCCGGGTCCAGCCCGGCCCGCGCGAGCACCTGCTCGGAGACGAGGACGGCGAAACCCGCCCCGCGCCCCTCGCAGAGCCGGTCCCGCCGGTAGCCGGCCGGGTCGACCAGCCGCAGCAGGCCCAGCACCCGCTCCGTGGCCAGATCGGCGGGCAGCAGGTCCAGTACCCGCAGGCCCTCCCGGTCGGCGTACGCGCAGGCGGCGAGGAAGGTGGCCGCGTCGGGCTCGACCCCGCGCGAGGTGAACAGCCGCCATTCGGCGGCGCGCGGCACCCAGTCCGCCGCAGGCGCGGTCATGGGCAGCACCGGGATCGCCCGCAGCCGGCGGGCGGCGCGCACGGTGCCCGCACCGAGCGCGACCAGGACCGCCGCGGAAGCCCACCGGACGGCGGGAAACGGACGCGGGGGGAGGGCGAGGAGAGGAAGGGGAGCGAGCGGGGAACGCGTCATATGAGTTTCTCCAACCGGTCGGCCGCGGCGGCAGCGCCGCCCGCCGCGGCGAATGAGGCCTGGATCCGCCGGGCACCCCGACGGGGGCCGGGGTCGTCCAGCACGGCCGTCAGCGCGTCGCGCAGTTCTTCGGCCCGGGGCCTGCCGAACCGCACCCTCACCCCGGCCCCGGCCAGGGCGACCTGCCGGGCGACGATCGGCTGGTCGTCGCGGATCGGCGCCACCACCAGAGGCAGCCCGTGCGCGAGGGCCTCGCACACGGTGTTGTGGCCGCCGTGGCAGACCACCGCGTCCAGGTGCGGCAGCAACTCCAGCTGCGGCACCCTCTCCCGCAGCAGCACGTTCGGGGGGACCGCCCCGACCAGGCCGCCAGGGGCCACCAGGACCAACTGGACGTCGCAGGCGAGCCGTTCGGCGGCTCCGAGGACCGCGTCGAAGAACCGGCCGCCCGCCTCCTGGTTGAGGGTCCCCAGCGATACGAGCACCCTTCGCCGCTCCGGATCCAGCCGCCCCCAGGGGAACGGGGGCGCGGGCGGCCGGGAACCGAAGGCCGGGCCGACGAAGGCGTAGTGCGGCGGGAACTCCTCGTTCGCCCCCACCAGTTCGCGGCTGGAGAACACCAGGACGAGCCGGTCAGAGAACAGCGGATCCCACGCGCCGACGCCGTCCGGGCCGACGCCGTCCGGGCCGACGCCGTCCGGGCCCGCGCCGTCCGGGCCCGCGCCGCATTCCGCGAGCAGCCCGCCGATCTGGGCGGCCACCCATTCCCCGACCTTCGGGAAGTCCGTGAAGGGACGGGTGAGTTCGGCCGATGTGCTGGCGGAGGTCGCCCACGGGACACCGAGCCGGCGCGCGACCACGGGGCCCGCCAACGCCTGCTGATCGGCGACCAGCACGTCCGGCTCGAAGGCGTGGACGGCCCGCGTCACGCCCGGCACCATCGCCCTGGCCAGCGGCACCAGCGCCTCCTCCCAGAGGAACCGCAGCGCCCCGACCCCCCGCAGATCGCGCCAGCGGGCGTGCAGCGCCGCGTACCCGTCGCCGGATTCCTCCTCCCCGGCGGGCAGGATCCGGGCGTGCCCGGGCAGCAGCCCCGACAGCGCTCCGGCCGGACCCGTCCAGGCGACCTCGTGGCCCCGGGCGGCCAGTTCGCAGCCGACGGCCACGGTCGGATTGACGTGGCCCGCCAGCGGCGGCACGGTGAAGAGCACCCTCACGTGACCAGAGCTCCCGCCCGCGGACGCGCCGCCGCCGTGGCCGGGGCCGCCGCGTCCAGATGGGCCAGTACGGCCGCCCGCAGGGCTCCGCTGCTCTCCTTCAGTACGTCGTGTCCCAGGCCCGGCAGGATCTCGATCGCCGTGACCCGCGGGGCGTGTAGGGCCAGTTCCCGTGCCCCCGGCACCAGTTCGGAGTGCTCGCCGCAGACGATCAGTACCGGACAGCTCAGCCCGGCGTAGTCGGCCGGGGTGAAGGTGCGGCTCGCCGCGATGTCGTCGATGAGCGTGGTGCGGTTGAGCAGGTCGTCGGCGATGGCTGTGAGGTTGGCCGCCTTGCGCAGGCGCAGGGTGAGCAGCTCGGCGGGTACCGCACTGTCCTCGAGGCTGAGCGCGGCCGCCGACAGGGTGTCCAGCATGTTCTCCACCCAGGCTCCGCCGAGCGGCGGTTCGAGCAGGGTGAGCCCGACGACGCGACCGGGCCGGGCGAGGGCCGCGTGCAGGGCCAGGGTGCCGCCGTAGCTGTTGCCGACGAGGTGCACCGGACGCTGCCCGAGGCCGAGCGCCCCGAGCAGCGCGAACAGGTCCTCCACGGCGCTGCGGCTGTCGTAGCCGGTCGCCGGCCGGTCGCTGCGGCCGTGGCCGCGCAGGTCGTACAGGACGACCTCGTGCCCGGCCCGCGCCACCGGCACGGCCAGGGGACAGTAGAAGGAGGACAGGTTGTCGACGACGAGTCCGTGGAGGAACACGACCACGGGGCGGTCGGCAGCGGCCGCCTGCGCGGTGGCCGGGAGCCGCTGGACGTGGAAGCGGACGCGATCCGCGGGGACGAGGGCCATGTCGGGATCACCCGGCCGACGCGGGAGAGCCGGTGGGCAGCGACGGTACGTGGGCGAGGGAGGCGTGCGTGACCCGGCCTATGTGCGTGACGAGTTCGCCGACGGACATCGCGAGGATGGCGTCCATGTCCTTCTCGGCGATGAAGCCCATCAGGTCGACCTGGGTGCCGTAGCGGTGGTGGAGCTGCTCGGCGAGAGCGACGAACTCGATGCTCTCCAGGGCGAGATCCTCGTTGAAGGTCGTCTTCATCGTGACCTCGTCCGCGAGGAGGAACTCGTCACCGACGATCTCCACGAGCATGCCGGTGATCTCGGCGAGGATGTCAGCTGCCATGACTGGTCTCCATGAGGTGGGAGGGGACGGGGGACGGATCCGCGGGGTGGGCGGTCCAGGCGACCACGTGGTCGACCGGTGCGTCCGTGAGCAGGGTGGTGCGGATGGGGGAGGGGTGCCCGTCCGGGGAGAGCACCCGCAGTCGGCCGGTGCCCGGTTCGCCGGACACCCGCCAGTCGCGCGGCCGGCCGCCGAGGCCGGTTCCCGCGGCCTTGGCCGCCGACTCCTTGGCGCACCACAGCGCCGTGAGCGCGGCCGGCAGGCCGGCGCCCTCGTGGGCCGCCAGCCGTTCGGCGAGGACGAGTTCGCCCGGCGCCAGGGCGATGCGGATCAGCGCGTCCGGATCGGTGGTCACCGGTTCCACGTCGATGCCGACCGGGTGGGCGCGGTGGGCGAGGGCGACCGCGATCCGGTCCTTGTGGGCGATCGTCAGCCGGACACCGCCGGCCAGCGGTCCCTCGGCCAGGGGCCGGCCAGCCGGGTCGTTGCCGACGGGAACCTCCGCCGGGAAGACCGGACCGGCTCCGCCGTCCCACAGCAGCTGCCGCAGGGCGTCCTTGGCGGCGATGCGGCCCAGCAGCCACGGCGACCGGGCGCGCGGCGCCAGTCGCTCGTACACCGCGCGCTCGGCGGCGCCGAGGTAGCGGCGCATGACCAGCTCCTGGGAAGCGGGATCGGTCCAGCGGCGCCGGGCCAGGCACCAGCCGGCGGGCTGGGTTTCTCCGATGCCGCAGACCTCCGGGGAGAACTTCATCGGCCAGACCCGCTCGTCGGCGCCGAAGCGGCGGTACGTCCAGCCGTCGATCCGGGCCCACACCGTCCCGTCGCCCCGGCACAGCTCGATGTCCCCCCGCACGGTCACCTCGCGTACCTCGCGGATCCGGGCCGTGGCGGCCACGAGCTCGTGCGGGGCGGGCGGCGGCCCGGAGAACCGGATGCGGTCCACGGTGGCGGGGAACACCAGCCGGTCCACCGGGAGCCGCAGCTGCATCCAGTGCCCGAACAGCTGCCCGGCCGCGTCGAGGAGCGCCCCCGGGTCGGGCAGCGCCCGCAGGACCCCGAGGATGCCGTCCGAGCCGACGGCCCGCACCGCGTGCACCCCGGCGAAGCGGGGGCCGTGGAACATCCACCGGTCGCGGTAGAGCGCCTCGGCGCTGACGGGGGCGGGGCGCGGATCGCTCAGCGGGGCGGGGTCGGGGGCGGGGAGCGCCGCGTACCGCTCGCCGAGGAGCACGACCACGTCGGCGTACTCGCCGAGGCCGACGCGCACGCGGCCGGGCCCCTCGCTCCGTACGGTGACGGCGAGGTCGAGGGCCGGTTCGACGGGCAGCCAGCGCAGGGCCCGTACGCGGTCGTAGCCGAGGACGGCGAGGCCGGGCGGGGCGTACCGCAGGGCGGCCTCGGCCGCCAGCTCCAGCATCGTCGTCATGGGCACGACGGGGAACCGGTCGGAATCCTCAGGCCAGTCCTCGGGCTGCAGGTACACGCAGTGGTCCCGTACGTAGGGCAGCGTGCCCAGCGAGAGGCGCACGGTGTGGCGCGCGGTGGCGGTCGTGGGCGGGTTCGCGGCCGGCCCGGCCTGCGCGACGGCAGGGGCGGTCGCGGGGGCGTCGTCGAGGACCGCGTCCAGGGCGGACAGCAGGACCGGCCGGGGCGCCGGGGCCGTCGGCCCGGCCGTGGCCCCCGGAGCCGTGGTCGGGGTCGGGGCCGGGGGCAGGAGGCCGCCCAGGGCGGTGCGCGCCGCCGCCTCGCCGAGACGGACCAGCGGCGAACCGAGGTCCAGCCGCACGCTCCGCCCTCCCGCCGCGGGTACGGACCGTGCGGTGGCCCTGGCGGGTGCGGACGCGGATGCGGATGCGGGTACCGGTGCGGGCGCCGTGGCCGGTGCCGCGGCCGCCCGCCGCGCGCCAGCGGGCCGATCGGGCGACAGGCGGTTCCACCGCGGGGAGTGGCCCTCGGTCCACAGCGCGGCGCAGGTGCGCCGCAGGGCGGCCACGCCCGGGAGGCGGGGGGAGGAGGCCGGCACCGAGAGGTGGGGGCGGTCGCGGAGGGTGTCCTCGACGAAGCCCGGCAGGCTCCCGGGACCCAGGGTGACGAAGCTGCGGACGCCCGCGTCCTCGTAGAGGCCGAGGGTCAGCTCCCGGAAGCGGACCGGCTCCAGGAGGTGGCGGACCACGAGCGAGCGCACGTCGTCGGGCGCGGTGGGAAACGGAGAGCACGTGGTCGCCGACCAGACGGGGAGGGCGCCGGGCCGCAGCGGCAGCCGGCCGAAGGCGGCCCGGACCTGACCGAGGTAGGGCTCCCACATCGGCGTGTGGAAGCCGGACCGGAAGGGCAGTTCCTGGCCGAGCACCCCCTCGCTCCGCAACCGGTGCAGGACGGACGCCACTTGGGCGGGTTCACCGCATATCACCGACTGGTGGGGGCAGTTGTCGTGGCTGACCACCACCTGACCCGTTCCCCGGAGGGCCGCCTCCGCCCTACGGGCCCCGCATCCCAGAGCCGCGTAGACCAGGTCCGGGACCTTCAGCGACCCGGGCCGGAGCGAGTCCAGGAACGCGTCGGCCGCGTCCCGCGGATACATCCCGGCGGCGATCATCGCCGCCCACTCGCCGAGGCTGTGGCCCGCCAGCACGTCGGCCTCCAGGCCCAGTTCCGACAGCGCCAGGGCGTAGAAGCGGCCCGTCGTGATGGCGTTCAGGGCGCGTTCCACCAGCCCGTCGCCCCGGCCCGTACGGGGTCGCTCCAGCCCGAGCCGGTCCGCGACCTCGTCCAGCTCCGGGGTGAAATCCGGCTCCAGGCCCGGGAACAGGAATGCCGTCCGGCCGCCCAGCGGCTCCGGTGCGAACCACACCTCCCCGCGCCCCCGCCACGCCCCGCCGCGCGCCACCACCTTCGCGGCCAGCGCGAGCCGCTGTGGCGTGGGCCCCAGCACGGCGAGCCGGCACGGCCCGTCGCCGCCGGACCCCGGGGAGCCGGTCGCGAGGCGCACCGACAGCTCCGCCGCGCCCTGCGCCCCCATCAGGAGCACGTCCTCCCGTCCGGTGGCCTCCGCCCGCCCGGCCGGGCGGCTCAGGGGCAGGAACCGCCGCCCGGCCGCGGCGCGGTGTACGGCGCCGGGGGCCTCCTCCAGCACCACGTGCGCGTTGATGCCGCCGAATCCGAACGCGTTGACACCGGCCCGGCGAGGCACCGCCGGCGTCCCGCGTTCCCAGGGCCTCGCCACCGTCACCGGACGCATCCGGGTCCGGGCCAGGTCCGGGTGCGGCTCCTCCAGGTGCAGCGTCGGCGGGAGCACCCCCTCGTGCACCGCGAGCGCCGCCTTGATCAGCCCGGCCATTCCGGAGGCCTGCATGGTGTGCCCCAGCATCGACTTCACCGAGCCGAAGCCGATGCCGTCCCCTAAGCCGATGCCCTCCCCGAGCCCGTACCCCTCCCCGGGCCCGTACCCCTCCCCGGGCCCGGCCCCCTCCGCGTCCTGACTCCCGGCCTGTCCGCCGACCGTGCGGCGGGCACCCTCGCCGGGCGGGCCGAACACTTCCGCCAGCGTGGCCAGTTCGGCCGCGTCGCCAACCGGGGTCCCGGTTCCGTGCGCCTCCAGCAGCCCCAGCGCGCCGGGCGCCCGCGGATCCAGCCCCGCTTCCCGCCAGGCCCGTTCCAGCGCCCGTACCTGGCCGGCGACGAGCGGGCTCATCAGGCTCGCCGCGCGGCCGTCACCGGCCACGCCCGTGCCGCGGATCACCGCATAGATCCGGTCGCCGTCCCGCTCCGCGTCCGCCAGCCGTTTCAGCAGCACCACTCCGGTGCCCTCCGACAGCAGGGTCCCGTCCGCCCGCCGGTCGAAGGGGCGGATGCGCTCGCTCGGGCTCAGGGCCCGCAATTGCGTGAACACGCTCCAGAGGGTGGCGATGTGGCAGTGGTGCACGGCCCCGGCAACCACCGCGTCGCAACGCCCCCCGGCCAGCAGACCCACCGCCTGGTCCACCGCCAGCAGCGAGGAGGCGCAGGCCGCGTCCAGGGTGTACGCCGGGCCGCGGAAGTCCAGCCGGTTCGCCGTGCGGGCGGCCGTGAAACTCGGCACGAGCCCGATCGACGCGTCGGGCCGCTCAGGACCCAGCGCGTCCTGGAAGGCCGAGCGCACCGCGGCGATCCGCCGCTCACCCAGCTCGGGCGCGAGCTCCCGTAGCGTCTGCGCCAACTGGTGCGCCGTCCGCACCCGTTGATCGAGCCGCGCGGTGGCCACGCCCATGAACCCGCCGCGCCCCAGCACCACCCCGATCCGGGAGCGATCGGCCGGCAGGCGGTCCTCGCCGCCCGCGTCGGCTATCGCCTCGGCCGTCGCGTGCAGAGCCAGCATCTGGTCCGGCTCGGCCCCCTCCACGGTGGCCGGCATGATCCCGAACCGGGTCGGGTCGAAGGCGGCGAGCCCGTCCACGAAGCCGCCGCGCCGGCAGTAGAACCGGTCGCCGGCCACGGGGCCGGTGGCACTGTCCGGGTCGTAGTACACCTCGGGATCCCAGCGGTTGGGAGGGACGTCGCCGATACAGTCCGTACCGGCGAGGAGGTTGCGGCGGTAGGAGGCCAGGTCCGCGGCGCCCGGGAACACCGCGCCCATCCCGACGATCGCCGCATCGGTCGGCCGTGGGCCGCGCCCGTGCCCGCGGTCAGCCGTGCTCGCCACGCTCCTCGCCTCCCCCGGCCATCAGGACCACCTGTACGTCGGTCCCGTGCGACAGTTCGGCGAGGAAGGCGGCGGCGCCGGCCTCCGGCTCGATCAGCGGAATGCCGCGCCGTGCGTACGCGCGAGCGAGCTCGGGGCTGACCATCCCGCCCGCCTCGGCGGCCCAGGGACCCCAGTCGACGGACAGCACCCGGCCCGGGAAGGACTCCGCCCACGTGTGGGCCAGGCAGTCGAGGGCGTCGTTGGCGGCGGCGTAGTCGCACTGGCCGCGGTTTCCGTACACTCCCGCCACGCTGCCGAACAGGGCGAGGAACCGGGGCGGGGGAACCGTGCCGTGCTCGGCGGCCGCGACGGCGAGATGGCGGGCGCCGGTCACCTTCGTGGTGAACACGGCGTCGAAGGCCGCCGGTTGCTTGTCGAGGAGCAGGCCGTCGCGCAGGGTCCCGGCTCCGTGCACGATGCCGTCGAGGCGCCCGTGCCGTTCCCGTACACGCGCCACGACCGCCCGCACCGCCGCCCCGTCCGTGACGTCCGCGCAGTGGTAGCGGACGGACGCGGCCACCTCCCCGAGGGCCGACAGGGTGGCCCGCACCTCGCGCCCGGCCAGGATCCGGGAGGCCGCGGCCTCGATCTCCGCGGGCGTGCGCAGACCGGTGGCGATGAGGGCGGCGCGCAGGGCGGCCCGGTCCGTGGCGTGTCCGAACTCCTCGAACTCCTCGGAGGAGGCGGGAGGTTCCGGGGTGCGCCCCATCAGCTCGACGTGGCATCCGGTGGCCCGCGCCAGGGCGAGAGCGGTCCGGGCGGTGATCCCGCGGGCTCCGCCCGTGAGCAGGACCACGGCGTCCGGGCCGAGGGGCGGCGGCCGGCCGTCGGCGGGGGCGAGCGCCGCGGGCACCGGGCGACGGGTGATCCGTACGCCCTGGGCGGTGTACCCGACGGAGGCGGGGCCGGTGTCCTCGGCGGAGGCGGGCCCTTCGGGGCCCGTGCAGGTCAGCTCGGTGACGAGCTGGGCCGCGATCCGCTCCGGATCCTCCTTGGGGTGGACGTCCACCGCGCGGACGAGCCTGCCGGGGAACTCGAGGGCGGCGCTGCGTGCGAAGCCGTGCAGTCCGGCGCCGGGAACCGTGCCGTTCGCGCTGACGAGCAGCAGGCGCTGCACACCGCCGGCCAGCGTCCGCCGCACGGCAGGAAAGGCCTCGGGCAGGGCCGGCGCGGTGCCCGGCCGCAGGGCGGAGAGGTCGAGGACCGCGTCGAACCCGGCTTCCGGAGCGTGGAGCGGCGTCACGTCCGCGCCGTGGGCCAGCAAGGCAGCGGTCAGGGCGGGTGCGACGGCCTGGCCGTCGCCGTCGGTGAGGCCGTCGCCGACGACTCCGATCCGCAGGCCCCGCAGGGTCGTCGGGTCACCCGGCGACGCCGGCAGGGGGACGCGGTCCACCCGCAGGCGGCTGACGGCGGCCGCGGCGGGCCCTGCGGCCGCGGAGGTCGCGGGAGCGGTCCCTTCGGCGGGGGGTGCGGCGGGGGTGGTGGCCGCCGGGGGAGCGCTGTGGGCGGTGACCCAGTCGACGATCCCGCGCAGGGTCTTGATGCGGGACAGCTCCTCGATCGCGGATTCGGGGGAGCCGTCCGGGTCGCGGGGAAGCCCGATCCGGTCGGCGAGGGCGCCGATGATCTCGACGCGCTTGATGGAGTCGACGGACAGGTCCGCCTCCAGGTCCAGCTCGGGATCGAGCATGTCCCGCGGGTATCCGGTCCGGGTGTGGACGATCTCCACGATCACGTCCATGACGTCCTCGGAGGACCGGACGGAGGCACCGGGCGGAGCCGATGCCGGGTCCGTGGGGACGTGGCCGGGGCGGGCACCACCGGAGGGGGCGCCGGCCGGGACCGCCTCGGCTCGGGGCGCGCGGGCCGGGGTTCCGCCGCCCGGGACCTCCTGGCCCGCGGGCCAGGAGGCCCCGGGCCACCCCGCGCCGGAGGCGGGAACCGGGGCGGTGGAGGTGTGGGCCGGCGCGGCGAGGACCCGGCCGTTGCCGTTGCCGTTGTTGTGGCCGTTGTTGTGGCCGTGGTCGTGGCCGGCGACGACCGGGGCCCAGTCGGGAAGGAGGGGGACCTGGTCCGTGAAGGCGGGGAGCCGTCCGGCGACCGGGGCGCCCGGTTCCGCGCCCGCCCAGGGCCCGGCGGCGGCACCGGCCGCCGATCCCAGGTAGCCGAGCAGGACGTCCCGTTGCGCCTGAACCAGTTCGCGGGAGCCGCGAAGGTATTCCAACATCACCGCGGCAGGCCCGTCCCCGGCCCCCGGTCGGAAGCCTCCGACGGCGGGGGCGGGGTCCTGGGCCCCGGCGGGGCCGCCGCCCGCGGCCTGGACGGGACGGCCGTTCGCCCGTTCGGAGCTCGGGCGGTCCACCGGCTCAGGGCCCGCGGTCGCGCCGGCGCTCGTGGTGTGGAACATCTGAGGGCCTCCTGTGCTTTCTGCCGTCGTGGGCCAGGGGTGCGCGACGGCGGCCCGGGAGCCGTCCACAGCGGGGACCTGGTGACCGCCCGGCCGTTCGGCGAGCGGTGTGGGAGCCGGACCCGTGGCCATCGGTGTGACCGCGGCGGGGTCCGCGAGCGCGGACGGGGAAGCCCAGTGGGCCGGATGAAGGTTTCCGGCGGCCGCCGCGCCGTTCCCGGCGGGGACCGGGAGCCCGTTCCTCCAGTCGGTGGCCGCATCCGGGCCTCCGGCTGCGGCGAGGCCTCCTGCCGAGGCCGGGCCCGAGGCCAGGCCTGCGGCCGGGCCGGCCATTCGGTCCGCCGTGCCCGTCCCCCCGGCCGCCGGGACGCGCACCCGCTCGGCCGGCCGCAGGCCGCCCGGGATGGGCCGGCCGTCCGCCGTGCGGATCAGGTGGCCGTCGACCAGCCAGCCCGGGCGGCGCGGAGCGCGGTCGGGGAGCCGGGAGGTCCGGCCGCGGAACAGCGCCTCCGGCGCCACGGGCACGCCCGCCGCCGTCAGTTCCGCGAGCGCCGTGACCAGCCGGACCAGGCCGTGCTCGCCCGGCACGTCCAGCGGGACCACCGTGTGCGGCCGGCCCTGGAGGATGCGGCCGACCAGGCCGGACAGGACCCGGCCCGGCCCCGCCTCCACGAAGGTGCGGACCCCGGCCGCGTACATGTTCTCCACCTGCTCGACGAACCGGACCGGCTCGGCGACCTGGCGGGCCACGAGGCGCCGTACGTCCTCGGCGGACGCCGGGTACGGGCCGGCCGTCGTGTTCGACCAGACCGGGACGGTGGCGTCGGCCAGCGCCGTCCGGGCCAGCTCCTCGGCGAGGTCCGTCGCGGCCCCCGCCACCACCTCGCTGTGGAACGCGCAGGCCACCGGGATCGGCTGCGCCGACAGGCCCGCCTCCCGCAGCCCGGCCACCGCCGCCGACACGGCGTCGGACGGCCCCGAAATCACGCACTGACGGGGGGCGTTGTGGTTCGCCACCACGCACCCGGAACGCTCCGCGATCTCCCGCACCGCCTCCGGCGCCGCCGCCACCGCCGCCATCGCCCCGGGATCCGTCCCGGCCGCCGCCACGATGGCCTCGGCCCGGCGCGCGCTCAGCCGCAGCAGGCTCCTCGCGTCCCACACGCCCGCCGCCCACAGGGCGGTGAGCTCGCCGTACGAGTGCCCGGCCACGCAGTCCGGCCGGACCCCCAGCGTCCCGAGCAGCAGGTGCGCCGCCGAACCCGCCAGCCCGAGGGCCGGCTGGGCCACCCGGGTGTCGGTGACCGCGGTGCGCTGTGCGGCCCGCCCTCGGGAGGTGAAGGCGGTGGGAGGGAACATCGCGGAGACCACCGCGCCGGGAGCCGCGTCCAGCAGCTCCCGCAGTGCGGGGAAGGCCATGAACAACTCACCGCACATGCCCGTGCGTTGGCTGCCCTGTCCGGGGAAAAGGAAAGCCACCTGACCGGGATCCGCCGACTCCTCCCGTACGTGCACCCCCGCGCCCGGAGCGAAGGCCCGGGCCCGCTCCAGCCGGTCCGCCAGCTCGTCCACGTCGCGGGCCACGACCGCGAGTCCATCGTCGGCAAGGGCGGCCTCGGCAACCTCATCGCACCCGCCGTGAACAGCTCCTTCA
>NZ_JBEXOV010000124.1:11982-18328 GCF_040611715.1 Streptomyces sp. NPDC006544
TCCGCCCCCCCCGCCGCGCGTCCGTCGGCCCGGCCCCCCCCCCCCCCGCGCCCCCCCCCCTCCCCCGCCGGGCCCCCCCCCCGGCCCGCGCCCCGGCCCGGCATCCGCCGCGACCTCCGCGGCGAGGTCGCGCAGCGCCCACGGCCGCCCGGCCGCGGCGTTCTCCTCCAGCCTGGCCGCCAGCCGCGCCATCGCCCGGCCCGCCGTCCGGCGGTCCGGGCCGCGGAAGCAGAACAGCTCGGCCGGCCACTCCTCCAGCCCGTGCCGGGGCTCCTCGCTTCCCGCGTAACCGGCCAGCACCGCGTGGTAGTTCGTACCGCCGAAACCGAAGGCGCTCACACCGGCGATCCGTCGTTGCGGCGGCGCCGCCCACGGCCGGGCCTCGGTGTCGAAGAAGAAGGGGCTGGTCTCCGGTCGCCAGGCGGGCACCGGCGTGTCGAGGTTCCGGGTCGGCGGCCGTACGCCGGTGTGGACGGCGCGGGCCGCCTTGATCAGCCCGGCCAGCCCGGCCGCGCACTTGGTGTGCCCGAGCTGCGATTTCACCGAGCCCAGCGCACAGGACCCCGGAGCGGCACCCGAGGACGTGAACAACTCGCTCAGTACCCTCAGTTCGGTGCTGTCGCCGACCACCGTGCCGGTGCCGTGGGCCTCGACCAGGCCGACCTCGCCGGGGGTGACCCCGGCCCGTGCGTAGGCCCGTTCCAGGGCCTTGCGCTGCCCTTGCGGACGGGGCGCGGTCAGACCGAGGGACCTTCCGTCGCTGGAGGCTCCGACCGCCTTGATCACGGCGTACACCCGGTCGCCGTCCCGTTCCGCGTCCGCGAGGCGCTTCAGCACCAGTACGCCCACCCCCTCGCCGAGGGCGATTCCGTCGGCGGCCGCGTCGAAGGGCCGGCAGCGGCCGCCGGGGGACAGTGCGCGGACGGAGGAGAACAGCAGGTAGTCGTTGATGCCGTTGTGTACGTCGGCGCCGCCACACAGGGCCATGTCGCTGTCGTGGTCCCGCAGTTGGCGGCAGGCGAGGTCGAGCGCGGCCAGCGAGGAGGCGCACGCGGCGTCGACCGTGCAGTTCGCACCGCCGAGGTCCAGCCGGTTGGCGACCCGGCCCGCGATGACGTTGGCGAGCACCCCGGGGAACGAGTCCTCGGTGAGACGCGGCAGTTGTTCGTCCAGCCCGGGCGGGAGATCGCCCAGATATCCGGGGTACAGCGCGCGCAGGCCGTAGGCGCCGGCCAGTTCGGTACCGGCCTCCGCGCCGAACACCACCGAGGTCCGCGACCGGTCGAACTCCCGGTCCTTGCCGTACCCTGCGTCCGCGAGGGCCCGCGCCGAGACTTCCAGGGCCAGCAGCTGCACCGGTTCGATCCCGGTCAGCGAGGCGGGCGGGATCCCGTAGGCGAGGGCGTCGAAGGGCATCGGGCCGAGGAAGCCGCCCCAGCGGGACGGGGTGCGCTCGCCGGCCCGAGCCGGGTCGGGGTCGAAGTGGAGCTCCGGGTCCCAGCGTTCGGCCGGCACCTCGCGCACCGCGTCGGTCCCGGCCAGGATCCCGGCCCAGTAGGCGGCGAGGTCCGGCGCCCCCGGATAGGCGCAGGCCATGCCGACGACGGCGATGTCCAGCGGCTCGGACCCCCGCGGGTCTTCCGCGGGAGCGGCGACCTCCTCGGCCCGCTGCCGGAGGAACTCGGTCGCGCCATCGGTGACCTGCGTGTGGAGCGCGGCGACCGTGGTCGTCGCGGAGCGCAGGGTGGCGGCCTGGCCGAGCATGAACAGCCCTTCGGCGTACTGCTCTTCCTCGTCGACGCGTTCCAGCTCGGAACCGGCCCCGGCGCCGCGCCGCAGCCCCTTGCTGGCGATCCGCAGGCGTCCCAGGTTGAGACGCTCCAACTCCTCCCAGACCTCGCGCGGTGCGGCGCCGCTCTCCGCCAGCCGCCGCCGCGTCGCCCCGAAGGCGTCGACGTACGGGGTCCCCGCGCACCGCGTGGCATGGCCGGGCGCGGTGTGCAGCAGCACCGTGTCGGCGCATTCCACCGCCGCCCGCTGGAAGACGGGCAGCACCGCCCCGGCCGCGACCGCCTCCTCGGTGAACAGGTAGGCGGTGCCCATGAGCACCCCGATCCGCGCGCCCCGCTCGGCCAGCGGGGCCGCCGCGGCGACCGCCATCGCGGCCGAGCGTTCGTCGTGGATGCCGCCCGCGAACAGCACGTCCAGCGCGGCCGGTTCGGGGCACGACAGCAGTATCTCGATCTGCTCCTCCCACAGCGGGAAGGAGGCGCGCGGCCCGACGTGACCGCCGCACTCCAGCCCCTCGAACACGAACCGCCGTGCCCCGTCGGTGAGGTACCGCTCCAGCAGACCCGGCGAGGGCACGTGCAGATGGCTCCGGATCCCCGCCGCCTCCAGCGGGGCCGCCTGCGCCGGGGTGCCGCCGGCGATGATCGCGTACGGGGGGCGCGCCTCGGCGACGGCCGCCATCTGCTCCGCCCGCAGCTCGGCCGGGGCGAAGCCGAGCAGGCCCACCCCCCAGGGCCGGTCGCCGAGCCGTCGCGCGGTCTCGGTGAGGAGCCGGCGCACGTCCGGTCCCTCCATGACCGCGAGCGCGAGGTAGGGGACCCCGGCCGCGGCGGCGACCGCCTCCGCGAAGGCCGGCTGGTCGCTGACCCGGGTCATCGGCCCCTGCGCGACCGGGAGCGGCCGCCCCGGCTCACGCCCGCGTCCCAGCGGCCGGGCCCGTACGGCGGCGGCCAGATGCTCCGTGACGGAGGCCCGGACGCCCTGCAGGACGCCTCCGGTCGTGCGGTAGCGCGCGGCCAGCCGGGCCGCCGAGGCTCCGTCCTGCCCGACCGGGAGCAGCTGGGTCCGCAGGTCCCGGGCCCCCAGCAGGGCGGCGACCGGGCCCTCGGGCCGGGGCAGGTCGGGGCGCGCGTAGACGCGGTGGCCCTCCACGAGCCGGGTCTCGGATCCGTCCATGGCCCGCAGCGCGGCGGCCACGTCGGCGGGCAGGGCTGCCTCACCCTCGGGCGTGAGGGCCAGTTGTACGTCGATCAGCACTCCGGCGGCTCCGCCCGCGACGGCCGCGGCCGCCGTGTGCGGCCCTATTCCGCCGCGGGCCCGTACGGGTACGACGATCGCGGGGTCGGCGAGCAGCTGCTGAAGGAGCACGAACGTGGTGGTCCCGCCCACCCGCCCGCCGGCCTCGTGCCCCGTGGCGACGAGCGCGTCCACCCCGGCGGCCACCGCGGCCAGGGCCTGCGCCGCTCCGGTGACCTCGGCCCACAGCCGGGGCGCCCCATCGGCCGCCGCCCAGTCGGCGACCCGCTCGGGGGTGTGCGCCGCGGGGTCGGCGAGCAGCACCGTGTCGACCCCGGCGGGCAGCTCCCGGGGACCGACCGGGCAGCCGACGGGCACCCGTACGCCGTAACGGCCCCCGGCGTGGCGGCGGGCCAGCTCGGCGAAGCCGCGCCCGGCGGCCCCGTGGTCCCGGCCGAGGTCGAGCAACCCGAGCGCCCCGGCCCGTTCGGCGGCGGTGACGATCCGCGGATTGGGCTCCTCGAAGGGGCTGACCGCGACGACCAGGTCGCGGTGGGCGGCGAGGGGCCCGTGGGGCTGTGGAGCCGGAAGAGGCTGTGGAGGTCGGGGGGAGGAGGCCGGCAGCGACTCCGACGGCGGCGCGGGCGGGCGCTGGGGGGACCGCGCGGGCTCGGGGAGGGACTGCGCGGGCTCGGGGAGGGACCGTGCGGACTCGGGCTGGGGGGACTGCGCGGGTTTTGGCTGGGGGGACGGCTCGGGCTGGGGGGTCACGGGCACTCCTCTTCCAGTGATGTGTGACATGGCGCAGCGCGCTGGCGGAAGGCGGGAAGAGCGACGTGCGAGGTCCCCGCGGGGGTGGGAACCGAGGTGCGCGGCGCACGCGCTGGCCGGTCGGCGCGCCGAAGGGCGGACTTGAACGATGGTCAACATCCCGGGTGCCGCGTTGCATCGTGCGGTGAGCGCCGTGGACTGTCAACGGGTATCCGGAGTACTCCGTTTCGAGCGTCCGAAACCCGCCACCCGCTCCGATCGGCCCCCCGGGGACCCGGCTGCGGGCGCCCGCTGACGTGATGGCCTGCGACGATGCGGCCGGCCACTGGGTGCGCGCTCCACGGGCCGACGTACCGCGCCCGCACGCCTCATGCCGCATGGGTATGACTTCCCGCCGGCCCGGCATGACCGCCCCCGCGGGGTCGGGGAGTTGTTCACCTACGTGGTCTTACAGGTACAACCTCGCGCGGTTACCGTCCGGTCATGACCCCCACCCTCGCCCAGCTCCGCTACCTCGTCGCCGTCGCCGACTGCCGCTCCATCACCGGCGCGGCCGCCTCCGTCTTCGTCGCCCAGTCCGCGCTGTCCCGAGCGGTCCAGGCCATGGAACGCGATCTCGGAGTCGAACTGCTCGCCCGCCGGGGAAGGGGGGTGGACCTCACACCGGAAGGGGCCCGGGTCGTCCGGCTGGCCCGCACCGTGCTCGACGCGGTCGAGGCGATCGACGACATCGGGACTCCCCACGCCAAGGACGCCCGGGCCACCCTCGCCCTCGTCACCACCCCCACCCTCGCCCTCGACCTGGCCTCCGAGCTGGTTCCCGCCTTCACCGCGCGGCACCCCGGCATCGACGTCAGACTCCAGCAGCACGACAGCCGCGAGGCGCTGGTGCAAGAACTCGCGCAGGGCAGAGCTGAGTTGGCGCTCGTGGATCTGCCGATCGACAAGGAGCTCTCCACCCACCACATCCAGGAGCGGGAGGTGGTCCTCATCTCTCCGATCGGCTCGCCGCTGCCCGACCCGCTGCCGTTCCGCGCCCTCGACGGACTGCCGATGGTGCTGCCGGCCCCGGGTACCGGTCGCCGTACCGAGATGGAGGCCATGTTCAGCTGCCTCGGCGTGCGCCCCGTGCCCAGCCTGGAAGTGGACGAACGCCTCGCGTGGGTGACCGGCGTGACCGACGGCCGCGGCTCCCTCATCTGGTACCGCGACGTGGTGTTACGGGCGTTCGGCAGCAGGGCGGAGGTCCGTTCCTTCACACCGCCGCTGCTGCGCCCCGTGGGCATCGCGCACGCCCGGCGACCGCTGAGCCGCGCGGCCCGCGCCTTCATCGCGCACGCCCGGCACAACGCCCCCGTGCGGGAACCGGTCCGCTGACCGGAAGCCCCCCGATGGCCAGGCATGCCCGGCCGGCACTGAACGATGCCCGAACGGGCGGTGGTCGACCCTGGCGTCATGCCCTGACGTCCCCTCACATGGTGCGCATGTCCCGATTCCTGCTCACGCCTCCCCGGGCCTCCGCGGCCCTCGCCTCCGCGGCCCTCGCCACGATCCTGCCGGCCATGGCCTGGCTGGGCGCCCCCGCGGCCGGCACCTCCTCCTCCACGGCGGCGGCCGCACCGGCCGTCGGACCACCCTCCTCCACGGCCGCGGCCGGCGCCGCCCTGGCCCCCGAGCGCGGGTGCACCCTCCCCGCGGGCCTGGCCGAACTCAGCGGCCTGGCCATGAGCCGCAAGCACTCCGGTGTCCTCTACGCCGTCAACGACAGCGGGAACACCCCTCAGGTCTTCGCCGTCGACTGCAACGGCGCCACCGGCCGGCTCCTGGCCACCTTCACGGTCTCCGGAGTGGGCAACACCGACTGGGAGGCCTTGACCATCGGCAAGGACGCCGCGGGCGGCCCCGCGATCCTGGTCGGCGACATCGGCGACAACTTCAGCGGCCGTGCCGAGATCACCGTGCACGGCTTCGCGGAGCCCGACCGGCTCGCCGACGCCACGGTGACTCCCGTGACGTACCGCTTCGCCTACGCCGACGGCCGGCACGACGCCGAGTCCCTGCTCGCCGACCCGGTCAGCGGCCGGCTCTACGTCGCGAGCAAACTCATAGGATCCGCCGGGCAGTTGTACCAGGCCCCGCTGCCGCCGGCGGCCGGACAGCTCAGCATCCTCACGGCGGTCCGGCCGGCCCCGGTCTTCGCCACCGACGGCGCGTTCTCGCCGACGGGCGCCTCGTACACGCTGCGCAGCGGGGGGCCGTTGGGCGCCAACACCGCCTCCGTGTACGACACCGCGGGGACCAAGCTCGCGGACGTCGCCCTCCCCGCCCAGTCGCAGGGCGAGACGGTGACGTACGCCGACTGCTCCGGCCTGCTCGTCGGGTCGGAGAACGACACACAGATCTGGCGCGTTCCGCTCCCCCCGGAAGCCACCCCGGGCTGCGACGGCACCCCCACACCGACACCGACGCCCACACCCACGCCGACGCCCACACCCACGCCGACCGGCGGTGGGCTGAAGCTGGCCGACCCCGGCCCGCAGACCTGCAC
>NZ_JBEXOV010000125.1:0-18326 GCF_040611715.1 Streptomyces sp. NPDC006544
CGGCGCCATCCCGCCGAGGAGCGGTTCCACCGCCCCCTCACGCTCCTGCCGGGCACCCCGGAGCTGGAGCGCTACCGGTCCTCCCGGCTGATCTCGACGCGTTCGGCCGCATCCGGGACGTGGTGCACGAGGCCGTCGAGGGACTGGGCGCCGAGCAGTTGGACGCGCGCATCGACCCGGGCGCCAACTCGATCACCTGGCTGGTCTGGCACCTGACCCGGATCCAGGACGACCACGTGGCGGACGCGGCCGGCTGGGAGCAGGTCTGGCATGCGGGGGGATGGGACGAGCGCTTCGCCCTGCCGCTGCCCCCCGGGTCGACCGGGTACGGGCAGACCGCCGACCAGGTGGGCTCGGTGCGGGTCGGCTCCGGGGATCTGCTGCTGGGCTACTACGACGCCGTCCACGAGCAGACCGAGCGGTTCCTGCGGGGGCTGCACGCCGCCGACCTGGACCGGGTGGTCGACGAGCGGTGGGATCCGCCGGTGACCCTGGGGGTGCGGCTGGTGAGCGTGATCGGCGACGACCTCCAGCACGCGGGGCAGGCCGCCTTCGTCCGGGGCGTGCTGACGAGGGGCCGCTGATGGCGGCGGGGAAGGCGTTCCTGCTGGCCCTGCTCCTGCTGTGCGGCGGACCGGCGGGACCGGCGTCCGCCGACGACGAGGGCCGCGGGCCGGTGGTGGAGACCGATCGCGGCGCGGTGCGGGGGCGGGAGGCGTCCGGCGTCCGCACCTTCGAGGGCATCCCCTACGCCGCGCCGCCGACCGGACCGCTGCGCTGGCGGCTCCCGGAGCCCGCCGCGCGCTGGGACGGCGTACGGGACGCGGGCGCGCCCGGGGCCCGCTGCGTCCAGCTGCCGGCGGTGGGTCCGGGCGGGCCGAGCGGTTCGGAGGACTGCCTGTTCCTGAACGTCACCGTCCCCGGCCCGACCGCCCCGTACGCCACCGCCCCGTACGCCACCGCCGCGCAGGCCGGCGGCGCCGCGGGCGCGGGCGGGCAGGCCCGCCCGGGCGGTGAGGGGGCCCGGCCGCGCCCGGTCATGGTCTGGTTCCACGGCGGCGGTTTCATGAACGGCGCCGGCGACCTCTACCGGCCCGGGCGGCTGGCTTCGCAGGGCGGCGCCGTGATCGTCACGGTCAACTACCGGCTGGGGATCTTCGGCCTGCTCGGTCATCCGGCGCTGGGCGGCGCCCCCGATCTCGCGCTCGCCGACCAGCAGGCGGCGCTGCGCTGGGTGCGGGCGAACGCCGCCCGCTTCGGCGGCGACCCGGGGAACGTCACCGTGTTCGGCGAGTCGGCGGGCGGCCTCAGCGCCTGCCTGCACCTCACCTCCCCGGCTTCGGCAGGACTCTTCCACCGGGCGATCGTGCAGAGCGGATCCTGCTCCCTCGTCGTGCCGCCCCGGTCGTGGCTGCCCACCACGGGCGCCTACGAGCCCTTCGTGCCGGAGGACCGCACGGTGGCCGCGGGGCTCGACGCGGCGGCCCGGCTCGGCTGCGGCGGCCCCTCGCCCGCGGGCGCGCTGGAGTGCCTGCGCGGCCTGGACGCCGGGGCGTTGGCGACGCCCGAGCTCATGCTGCGCTTCTCCTCCGTGTCCTACGGCACCGCCCTGCTGCCCACCGAGCCCCGACGGGCCCTGGAGCGCGGGGAGTTCCACCGCGTTCCGGTGATGCAGGGATCGACCCACGACGAGATGCGGATCTTCCTCGGACAGACCCTGGCCGCGTACCCGGTTCCCGACGGGCGGGCCTACCGGTCCCGGTTGCGGGACGCGTTCGGAGCGCAGGCGGCCCGTGTCGAGGCCGCCTACCCGGTGACCGCGTACGCGACGCCCGCGACGGCCTTCGCCGCCGTGCTGTCGGACGGCTCGTTCGTGTGCCCGCAGCTGCGGGACAGCCGTGCGCTGGCGCGGCACGTGCCGTCGTACGACTACCGGTTCGACGACCGGGACGCGCCGAACTACACCGGGCTGCCGGACGTGACGGGGCTCCCCTACGGGGCCTCGCACGGTTTCGAACTGCCCTCCCTCTTCGACACCGGCCTGCCGCTGAGCGCTGCGCAGCGGGCGCTGTCGGAGCGAATGATCGGCTACTGGACCCGCTTCGCGGCGGCCGGGGACCCCGACGCGCCCGGTTCGGCGCACCGCTGGCCGCGCTCCCCCGCCGTCCTGTCCCTCGCGCCGGCTCCGGCGGGGATCCGTACCGTGGACGCGTCGGCCGAACACCACTGCGCCCTGTGGGACTCGGTGCCCCCCGCATGACAGGCGCCGCGCGCCACAGCTCCCTCGACCGAAAGGCGGACCCCGTGACCGGTTTGCTCGACATCCTTCAGCCGTTCGTGGACGACAGGACCCTGCCGGGAGCGGTGGCCCTGGTGGACCGGGGCGACGGCGAAGAGCCGGAGGTGGCAGCGGTAGGGCACGCGGACGCCGACGGCACGGCCCCGATGGTCCGGGACTCGATCTTCCGGATCGCCTCGCTCACCAAACCGGTCACGGCCGCTGCGGTCATGATGCTGGTGGAGGACGGCCGGTTCGCGCTCGCCGACGCTGTCGCGCCCTGGCTGCCGGAGATCGCCGCGCCCATGGTCGTACGGACGCCCGCGAGCCCGGTCGACGACGTGGTCCCGGCCGCGCGGCCGGTGACCGTGGCCGACCTGATGACCTTCCGTGCCGGGTGGGGTTTCCCCTCGGACTTCTCCCTCCCGGCGGTCGGTCCGCTGTTCGCCGAGCTGAGGCAGGGGCCGCCGCAGCCGCAGGCCGTCGCGGCGCCGGACGAGTGGATGGCCGCGCTGGGGCGCATCCCGATGCTGCACCAGCCGGGCGAGGCCTGGCTGTACAACACCTGCGCGGACGTGCTGGGGGTGCTGATCTCGCGGGTGGCCGGGTGCTCGCTCGCGGAGTTCCTGGCGGAACGGATCTTCGAACCGCTGGGGATGGCCGACACCGGTTTCACCGTGCCGGCGGGACAGCTGGGCCGCTTCACGCACTTCTACCGCCGCGTAGCGGACGGTGGCCTCGAGCTCGTCGACGCGCCCGACGGTCAGTGGAGCGCGATGCCCGCCTTCCCGTCCGGCACGGGCGGCCTGGTCTCCACGGCGGACGACTACTTCCGCTTCACCCGGATGCTGCTCGACGGGGGCGGCCCGCTGCTCCGCGCGGACTCGGTGCGGCGGATGACCACCGACTGGCTGACGCCCGCCCAGCGGGCGGGCGCCGCACTGTTCCTGGAGGGCCAGGGCTGGGGCTTCGGCGGCTCGGTCGACGTCACGCCGACCGACCCGTGGAACGTACCGGGCCGCTACGGCTGGGTCGGCGGCACCGGCACGGCCGCGCACATCGTCCCGTCCACGGGTCTCACCACCATCGTGCTGACCCAGCTGGAGCTGGCCGGCCCCTCCCCCCTGCCGGAAACGATGCGCGCGGTCTGGGCGTACGCCGCCTCGTAGACCGTGCGGGCCCCGGCGGGCCGGGCGGCCCGGGGCGGTCTGTCGTGACGCGCTTTCACGGGCCACACTGGTGGTGCCGGGCGGAACACCGTGTACGCGGAGGTGGTGGGGCGTTGTCGGGAGCGACGGAGAACACGCGAAAGCCCGGGGATCCGGGGGAGCTTGAAAAGGCCGGGGAGCGGTCCGGTCCGGTCGTGAGGCCGGCGGTGTGGGAGACGTACGGGCCGGCCGACCTCAGCTCGGTGCCGGTGTTCGCCGGAGGGTTCATCAACTTCGGCTACTGGAAGTCCGTCGACCTCGGACAGCCGTTGTCGCAGGACGACCGGATCCGCAGTGAGCGGGACCTGTACCGCAGCGTGCTCGACGCGGCCGCCCCGCGGGGCGGCCGGGCCGTGGAGATCGGCTGCGGTCTCGGCCTCGGGTGCGCGCTCGCCCTCGAGGAGTACGGGCCGACGCGGATCACCGGGGTGGACATCCATCCCCAGCAGCTCCAGCGGGCGCGGGAGGCGAACGCCGGGCTCCTCGCGGCGCAGCCGGACCGGCTGCGCTTCGCGCTGGGGGCCGCGGAGAGCCTGCCGCTCGGCGACGTGGAGTACGACTGTCTGTACAGCGTCGAGGCGGCCCAGCACTTCCCGGACCTGTCGGCCTTCGCCCGGGAGGCGGCCAGGGTGCTGCGACCCGGCGGGCGGGTGGCGGTCGCCAGCTTCTTCACCGTCGACGACGCCCCCGCCCACGCCGATCGGCTGGCGGAACTGCTCGACTCGTTCGCCAGCGGCCTGGACATCGCCCGGCCCGTTTCCCGGCTCGTCGACGCCCTGGCCGAAGCCGGGCTCGTCGACGTACGGGCGACCTCGATCGGGCCGCAGGTCTGGCCCGGCTGGGACCGGTGGCTCGCCCGGCTCTGGGAGCCGGGCACCTGGCCCCGGAACTTCCTGACCGCCTGGGAGCAGCAGATCCTGGACTACTACCTGGTCACCGCCATCCGGCCGTAGCCGGGCGCCCGGGCAGGGGGGCGGACGGGGCGGCAGGCCGGCGGTCCGTCACAGCGACGTGCCGGCCGCCTTGTCCATGAACTTCTGCAGCGCGGCCAGTTGCTCGGCCAACGCACCCGCGAAGTCGCCTCCGGTCTTCTTCAAGTCGGCGCCCCCTCCACGTACCGGCTGGTCGCGATCCCTCCCACGCGGGCGGAGCCCGGCCCGCCGACCAGGCCGCCGCTAGTGGTTCTCGGTCGGCTGGAGGTCGCGGGGAATCAGGACCCATGTGGTCGCCGCGGCGGCCACGGCCAGGGCGCCCGCCAGCAGGAAGGCCGGGGTGATCGCGAGGGTGTAGGCCTGCGACGCCGCGTCGAGCAGGGACTGGCCGACACTGCCGCCGAGGCGCTCCGCGGTGTGGGCCGCCTCGCCCACCGAGTCCCGTACGGCGCTCAGCGTGGACGTGTCCAGGTCGAGGGCCGGGAGGTTGCCGCGGTAGAGGGCGGCGGCGGTGGAGCCGAGGATCGCGACGCCCATGGCCGAGCCCAGTTCGTAGCAGGTCTCCTCTATCGCGGCCGCGCTGGAGACCTCGTCCGCGGGGGCCGTGGAGATGAGCGTCACCGAGGCGACGGTGGTGGCGACGCCCGCGCCCAGGCCCATGACGGTCAGGGCGGCGGCGAATGCGGGATAACCCAGCTCGGCGAACTGCTGGAGGGTCCAGGGCAGGGCCATGCCCGCCGCGAGGACGACGAGAGCGCCGCCGAGGACGTGGCGGATCGCGCAGCGCTGCATGAGGGTCGGGGCGACCATCGAGCCGCAGATCAGCGCGAGCGGGGCGGGCAGCAGGCGCAGGCCCGCCTCCAGCGGGGTGTAGCCCTGGCCGTACTGGAACCACTGGGTGACCAGGAAGAGGACCGCGCCCATCCCGACCATGGGCAGGAAGATCGCGGTGGCGGCCACGCTGAAGGCGGGCTTGGCGAACAGCCGGACCTGGAGCAGCGGGCTGTCCAGACGCAGCTGCCGGCGTACGAACACGGTCAGCGAGATCGCGGCGAGCACGAGCAGGGCCCACGGCAGCGGATCGGCGATGCCGCTCTTGCCGAGCTGCTTGATGCCTCCCGCGAGGGCGAGCATGCCGACGATCGACTGGCCGACGCCCCACCAGTCCCATGCGCCGGTGGCGCGCGGCGATCGGGACTCGGGCAGGTAGCGCAGTCCGGCCGCGACGATGACGGCGGTGACGGGCAGGTTCAGGAGGAAGGCGGAGTGCCAGCCGTAGTCCTGGACGAGCAGACCGCCGACGACCGGGCCGAAGGCCATGCCCCCGCCGAATACGGCCGCCCAGACGGCGAGCGCGAAGGCGCGTTCCTTGGCGTCGGTGAAGACGCTGCGCAGGATCGACAGGGTGGACGGCATGATCGCCGCGCCGCCGACGCCCAGGAGGGCGCGGGCCGCGATGACGTGCCAGGCCTCGGTGGAGAAGACGGCGAGGAGCGAGGCGGCCGCGAAGATGCCGAAGCCGGCCATCAGCAGCCGTTTGCGGCCCCAGCGGTCGCCGAGGGCGCCGGCGGTGACGAGCAGGCCGGAGAGGACGAGCGCGTAGACGTCGATGATCCACAGCTGCTGGACGGCGCCCGGCTGGAGGTCGCCGACGAGCGAGGGGAACGCCACGTTGAGGATCGTGGTGTCCATGGAGATGAGCAGGAGGCTGCCGGAGAGGATCGCGAGCACGATCCAGCGGCGCGGGTCCTGCGTGGGGGTGCGCATGGGGGGTCCGTTCACGGTTGTACGCGGGCGCGAGGAGGTCACGCGGCGGGGGACGGGCCGGTTCCGCCGAGGAAGGAGGCGAGGACGAGCCGGCCGATGTCCCGGCGGGCGAGGTGGCCGTCGCGCACGCCTTCGGCGGCGGCATCGAGGAGGCCCCAGAGCGAGTACCAGATCCAGTAGGGGGGAAGGTCCGCGCGCAGCCGTCCGAGGCGCTGGCCGAGGGTCAGGAAGGCGAGTGCCCGCTGGTCCTGGCGCTGGATGCCGGCCCGGAACCCGGGGTCCGCGAGCACGGTGGCGTCCCGCGCGGTGAACCCGTAGAGGTGCGCGGCGGGCAGCAGGCCGGTGACGAGCCGCTCCAGTGCGGCGTCGAAGGCCGCCGCGTCGGCGGTGTCGGGCAGGTCGGCCGACGCCAGGCAGCCGTCGACCACGTCGATCGCCCGGGCGGCCACGGCTTTGAGCAGGGCCTCGCGGGTCGCGTAGCGACGGCTGAGCGTGGCGCGGCTCGTGCCGATGCCGGCCGCGATGTGTGCCAGGGACGCGCTGTGGTCGCCGGCGAGGACGCGGGCGGCGCCGTCCAGAAGCTCTTCTTCATGCATCATGTGATCCTCCTTCGTATCAAACGATACAAATTTGTCTCACATGAAGCAAATCTGTCCTCCGTCGGCTGCCCGTAGGCTGATTCGGTGAAGACGGACGAGAACAAGAACGGGAACGGGAACGGGAACGAGCTCGAGGGCGCCGGAGCGACCCGCTCCGCGGTGGCCGCCGCGGCGAAGTACGAGAAGTGGAAGGAGAACGGCGTCCTGCTGCGGGCGTTCTTCTACATCGCCGGCACGCACCTGTTCGCCGGATTCGTCTGGCTGCTGTTCCTGCTCGGCGAGCACGCGGAGAAGTAGCCGGGCCGGGCGGGCGCGGCCGGGAAGCGGCCGACCGCCCGGGAGCCGGGCCGCCCGGTCCAGGTCTCACCGACCCGCGGCGCCCGGCGGGATCCGGACGGAGGCGCTAACCCCGCTCCTCCGGGCCCGTACGGGCGCGCGCGCCCGAACGGGTGCGGCCGGGGGTCTGCGCCCGGCCGGGGTGGCGGCGCACGTATTCGCGCTCCAGCTCGCCCATCCGCTGCGTATGGGTGACCAGCGCGTCGTCCGACCCGTGCAGCAGAGTCTCATGGCGCGTGCGGTGGATGGCCTCGAGCTCCTTCATCAGGCGCCCCTCTTCCAGCTCGCTCACCGACGGCCCGGCCTCGCGCGCCTCGTGCTCCGCCATGGCAGGTCACCTCTTCCCCGGCCGGGCCGGGCCCCTTGCCCGGTCACGCTCCTCCCATCATCGCGGAGAACGGGCGATAGACACTGTCTACCCGCCACTGGTAGACAGTGTCCATGGATCAGTTCACCGGGCTGCGCGAGCGGCTGATCGACGTCGGCGTGGAGCTCGTCACCACCGAGGGGACCACGGCCCTCGGCCTCCGGGAGATCGCCCGGCGGGCCGGGGTCTCCCACGGGGCGCCCCGGCGGTACTTCCCCACCCATCAGGCGCTCCTGTCCGCCATCGCCCGGCGCGGGTTCGAGGACCTCGGCTCCCGCTTCCCGGCCGCCCTGTCGGCGGCTCGGCACGGCTCGGCCCCGGCCTCACGGACGGGCCCGGAGCTCCCGGCGGGTGCCGGGGAGGACGACCCGCGCGAGCAACTGCGGGCGCTGGGACGCGCGTACGTCGGCTACGCACTGGAGAACCGCGGCATGTTCGAGCTGATGTTCCGCCACGACCTCCTGGACAGCACCGGACAGGACGGGCCCGCGGGGGCCCGGCTGCGGGATTCCACGCTGCCGATGTTCGAGCTGCTCGTCTCGCTCGTGGACCGGTGCGGGAACGCCGCCGCTCCGCGGACCACCGCCGCCGCCCTGTGGGCCGGTCTGCACGGCGTGGCGCAGCTGTGGGCCTGGGGCAGTCTGCCGCTCGTCCTCGGCGTGGACCCGGGTGCCTCCGCCGGCCACGTCGTCGACGCCACACTCGACGCCCACCTGCGGCCGTGAAGCCGCCCGCACCGCCGTCCGTGCGGCCCCGGCTGGCGCTCCTGGTCAGCGCCGCGGGCGCCATGCTCGTCGCGCTCGACGGGACGGTGCTGCTCATGGCGCAGCCCGGCCTGCGCAGGGGTCTGGGGGCGAGCCTGGCCGAAGTGCAGTGGACCAGCACGGCCTATCTGCTGGCCGTGGCCGCCTTCCTGGTCGTCGCCGGCCGCCTCGGCGACCGGTACGGGCACGCGCGGCTCCTGTTCACCGGGGTACTCGGCTTCGCCGCGACCTCGGCGGGGATCGCGCTCGCGCCCGGGGTCTCCTGGGTGATCGCCCTGCGCGCGGCGCAGGGGATCTTCGGGGCGCTGCTGCAGCCGGCGACCCTCGCCCTGCTGCGGCTCGCGTACCCGCCCGACCGGCTCGGTGGTCCGGTCGCGGTCCGGACCTCGGCGATCGGGCTGGCCGCGGCGGCGGGGCCGCTCCTCGGCGGCGTGCTGGTGGAACACTTCGGCTGGCGTGCGGTGTTCGTGGCGAACGTGCCCGCCGCCCTGCTGATCGCCGCCGCGACCGCGTTCGTACGGCTCCCCGCGACGCCGCGTACGGAGCCCGGGAGGATCCCGGCGGCCGGGGCGGCGCTGCTCGTCGCGGCGCTCGCGGTGTTCGTGCACGCGCTGACCGGTGCGGCCGACCACGGCTGGGCGGGGCCGGGCACCCTGGCCGGGTTCGCCGGGGCGGCCGCGCTCGGGGCGCTGCTCGTCCTGTCGGAGCGGCGGTCCGCGCAGCCCCTGGTCCCGCGCGCGGTGGCGCGCTCCGTCCCGGTGGCCGCGTCGATGGCGCTGCTGGCCCTGGTCTCGGCCGCACTGTTCGGCGCCCTCTTCGGGGCGAGCTTCGCACTCCAGGACACGACGGGTCTCGCCCCGCTCGCGACCGCGCTGCGCGTGCTGCCGTTGACCGTCGCCATGGTCGTCGGCTCGCCGGTGGCGGGGGCCGCGCTGCGCCGGTTCGGGGCGCGCGGGACGGCGGTCGCGGGGACCGGGCTGGTGACGCTCGGGATCGCCGGACTGGATCCGGGGTGGGGCTTCGGCGTGCTGGGCGCGGGCTTCGCCGCGGTGATGGTGACGGCCACCGGGACGGTGGTCGGCGACGCCCCGGCCGGGTACGCGGGGGTGGTGGGCGGGCTCAAGCAGACGGCGATGAACGTCGGACCGGCCTTCGGGATCGCGGTGGCCGCGGGAACGGGAGCTTCGGGTACGGGGACTTCGGCCGCCGCCCTGGCCGCACTGGCCGCCGTAGGACTGCTGCCCGCGTCACGGCTGCCCGGCCGCGGCGCGCCCGGGCGGGCAGCCGCGGGCCACCGCGTCGGCGAAGGCGCGGGCGAGCGGCGAGAGGGCGGACCAGCGCCGGACGGCCCACCCGACCGCGAGCGGCGGCAGGGCGGGGATCGGCACCAGGCGCAGGGGCCCGTCCGAGCCGGGGACCTGCCAGCCGGGCAGCGCGGGGACGACGGCGTGGCCGAGGCCCAGTTCGGCAAGGAGGAGGGCGGTGTCCCAGTCGGCGGCACTGGTGTCGGAGGTGATCCGTAGGCCGGCCTCGGCGAGGGCCGCGTCGAGGTGGGCGCGGGAGCTGGAGTTCTCGGGCAGCCGGATGTGGCGGACGGCGGCGAGGTCGGCGGGCTCCAGGCGGGGGCGGGCCGCGAGGGGGTCGTCGGCGCCGACGGCGAGGACCCAGGGCAGGCTCATGACGGGCCGTTGCTCGATGCCGCGCACGGGGTCGCCGATGGTGATCCAGGCGAGGTCGAGACCGTCCGCGGCGAGGGCTTCGAAACAGCTGCGGCTGGAGTTCTCGGTCTGGAACTCCAGGCTCACCCGGGGGTGTTCGCGGCGGAAGGCGACGACGGCCTCGGCCATGAAGTGCCGGACGGTGGTGGCGCCGGTGGTGACGCGGACCGATCCGCCGTCGCCCCGTACGAGGGTCTCGACGCGGCGTAGCGCACCGTCGAGTCCCGCGATGCCGTCGGCGGCGGCCGCCCGGAGGATCCGGCCGGCCTCGGTGGGCGAGACGCCGCGCGGATGGCGGGCCAGGAGGACGGCGCCGGTCTCCTTCTCCAGGCGGCGGATGTGCTGGCTGACGGCGGACTGGGTGCGGCCGAGTTCGCGGGCGACGGCGCTGAGGCTGCCGGCCCGGCACACGGCGACGAACACACGGAGGTCCTCGAGGGTCACAACCCCCAAGGTAATGCTCGGGGGTTACGAGAATAAGGGAGGATTGACTTGGGTTTCGGGCTGCCCGAAGATCGGCTCACGGCCCAGGGCGGCAACCCGGACCCGCCTTCGCGAGGGCGGCGACGGGTGCCGACCCGCCGCCGCCCGACCCGACGCCCGACCCGACGCCCAGCCCACCGCGCCGGCCGCCGGCCGGGGTCAGCCCACCACCGCCCTCTCGTCGAGGAGTTCGCCGATGACGCGGCGGGCGATGGACGCCATGGCCGGGTTCGTGTCGCGGTAGTAGCCGAGCTCGCCGAGTGCGATGGAAAGGGCCCAGCCCCGCCCTCGCGTCCACATCGCGTCATCGGCGTCCACGGCGGACCGGAAGGCGGTTCGCGCGGCGGCGGGGAGCACGTACCAGGCCGCGATCAGGTCCACGGCGGGGTCACCGAGACCCGCACAGCCGAAGTCGATGACGGCGCTCAGCCGTCCGTCGCTCAGCAGTACGTTCCCCGGTTGCAGGTCCGCGTGGATCCAGACGGGCGGCCCGGCCCATTCCGGGGCCCGCAGCGCCGTTTCCCACAGGGCGGTCGCCGCGTCGAGGTCCACCTCCGACGTGCCCTGTGCGCCGTACCGCTCGGACGCGTCCGACGCCTCGGACACGTCGGACCCGCTGCCCGTCTCGGCGGCGCCCGCGCTCGCGCCCGCGCCCAGCTCCGCGATCGCCGCGCGGGTGACGGCGTCCCGCGCCGCCAGCGTCTCGCTCCGGTAGGAGGGCGGTCCCTCCGCCGGGTCGATCCTCCGCAGCGCGGAGACGAACCGGGCCAGATCCTCGGCCAGCGGGCCCGGTTCGGCGATCTGCCCGGCCGCAGGATTCCTCCCGGCCAGCCAGCGGTAGACGGACCACGGCCAGGGGTAGCCCTCGGCGGGCTCCCCCTGGCCCAGGGGCGCGGGAATCGCCACCGGAAGCGGCGGGGCGAGCCTCGGCAGCCACCGGTGTTCGGTCGCCACGTCTCCGGCCGCCCCCTCCGTGCGCGGCAGCCGTACGGCCATGTCCTCGCCCAGCCGGTACATGGCGTTGGAGGTGCCGACGGAGTCGACGTGTGCGACGGGCAGATGGGCCCACTGCGGGAACTGTCCGGCGATCAGCCGGCGTACGAGAGCGGTGTCGATGTCCGGTTCACCGGCATGCATCTTGCCAGCGGGCATGATCACCTTCCTGAAGGGGTCGTTCGAGGCCGGGGGTGTCCACGGTATCTCCCCTGGCCGGGCCGGGCCGGTACGGACCGGACCGGCTCGTACCGGAGCCGCCCGACGCGTCGCACACGGGGCGGAACTCCGGTTGTGGTCAAGCCCGTTGCGGACGGGCCCGTGTCCGCGGGCGGCCCGTTGCGCATGCCGGGCGAGCCGGCCCGGCAGGGGAAGCCGGGCCGGCTCGGCGGCGGAATCGGGCGCGCGGGATCGGCGCGTGGGGATCGGGGCCCGAAGATCAGCGCCTGGGGATCACGGCGTGGGGATCACGGCGTGAACGTCCAGCGCTGGGCCGGCGTGGTGGCGCAGGCGACCCGGGTGAGTCCGGTGCCGTTGGTGGTGGCGGAGCCGGCCGGCGTCAGGCATTGCCCGGCGTTGCGCAAGCTCCCGTCGGGCCCGGTCTGCCAAGTCTGGCCTGAACTGCCGTCGCAGGTCCGGACGGCGACGGCCGTGGCCGTGGCCGCGTCCAGGCAGACTCCGTTCAGGCCGGTCAGGCGGCCGTCACCCTGGAGGGTCCAGCGCTGGTTGGGTCCCCCGTGGCAGCTGTAGAGGGTGGGCCGGGTACCCGGGGTGCTGGCGCTCCCCGGAAGGTCCAGGCACGTGGTGGACGCCCCGTTGACCAGGGTCGCGGCGGCCGGCAGCGGAGTGGACCGGCCGGTGAGGGTGATCTCGGCGGCGCTGCTCCAGGGGCCGCGTCCGCCGGCCTCGGTCAGCGACTTCAGGCGGAGGTAGCGGCCTGCCTTCGCGGCCAGGGAGACGGACTTGAGGACCGCTGTGTCGGCGAAGGTGCCCGTGGCCACTGGGGACCCCCAGTCGGTGGTGGTGTCCGAGACGTACACCTCGTAGCCGCCGATCCGGCCGTTGACCCCGCCGTCCTGGCGGGGCAGGTAGCCCAGGCCGTCCACGGTGTAGCGGGCGCCGAGGTCGATCTGGATCTCGTGCGGCAGCGGGGCCGGGGTGCCGCCGGACCAGGCGGTGTGCCAGATGGATCCCGGGTTGCCGTCGAAGGCGTTGCGGGCGGCGCCGTTCTCACCGCCGGTCTCCTGGCTGTCGGCGGAGACCAGGGTCCAGGCCGACTGCGGGACGGGGCTGGAGGCGGCCGGGACGGGCTCGGCCGACGGGACGGAGGTGCCGGTGGCCGAGACGCTGAACGCGCCCGCCTTCGTACCCGTCTTGGTCCACAGGATGCCGCCCCGGTCCGCGGCGTCGAAGAACCAACCCGTGGCCGCGGCGTCGTAGGCGGCCTTGGAGGTGAGCCGGGTGAGCGCGGCGCCGTCGACGGCGACCGCACCGGGCGCGGTGGCCACGTGGAGGGTGAACTCGTAGCCGCGCGAGGCCTGCTTGCCCGTGTAGTTGCCGGCCGGGGCGCCGACGGAGACGGTGACCGCGCCCGAGCCGGTCGCGGGGGCGGTGACGTCCACCCGCTGGCGGGCGAAGGCGCCCGACTGGTAGGCGCGGGTGATGCCGTCGTCCTCGTAGAGGCTGAAGGAGGAGTTGCCGCGCGGGTGGATGTCGTAGGTGAGGGTGGAGAGGGGCTTCTCCCCCGTGTAGTTCATCTGCGGCCACATCGGGACGACGGCGCCTCCCTTGACGAAGAGCGGAAGCGTGTCGAGCGGCGCCTGGTAGCCGTTGAGCCAGCCCGGTCCGGCGTAGGTCCTGCCCGTCCAGTAGTCCGTCCACGTGCCGGCGGGCAGGTAGATGCCGTCCCGCACGGTGGTGTCGGAGACGACCGGGGCGACGAGGAAGGAGTCCCCGGCCATGAACTGGCCGCTCGTCAGGTTGCCGCGTGCCACCGGGTCTTCGGGATATTCGAGGACCATCGCACGGGTGCTCGGGACGCCGGTCTCGTGGGCGGTCCGGCTCATCGTGTACAGGTACGGCATGAGCCGCATCTTCAGCTGGAGGTACTTGCGGTTGATGGAGAGGTACGGCTCCGCGAACCGCCAGGGCTGCTTGTCCTGATAGCCGGCGCCCGGGCCGGTCGCACCCCAGCCGGACATGGTCATGAAGGCCGGGGTGAAGGCCTTCCACTGCAGGTCGCGGGCGTAGGTCTTGGGGCTTCCGGCGAAGATGCCGTCGACGTCGCCGGAGGCGTAGTTGAGGCCGGAGAGGCCGGCTCCGGCGATGGCGGGGACGTGCCAGCGCATGTCGTCCCAGGTCCCGTTGGTGTCCCCGGTCCAGACGACGGCGTTGCGCTGGGTGCCGGCCCAGCCGTCGACGGTCCAGACGTAGCGGCGGGCGTCGGAGTTCTTCTCGATGCCGTCGACTGCCTGCTTCACCCCGTTGAAGGCGGCTTGGTAGCCGCCGCCGATCCAGGCGACGTCGGTCTTCACCCCGCGGGAACCCGCCTTGCCCACCTCGTCGTTGATGGAACCGAGGCCGGTCGAGGTCCACAGACCGGTCTGGAAGCCCTTGGCCTTGAGGGCGTCGACCGTGGACTTCAGGGGCGCGGTGTAGCCGCAGCCGTAGCCGTCGTTCGGCAGGAACCAGCCCGAGGGCATGTCGGCGGCGCGGGCATCGGTGGCGTAGCCGACGACGTCCGGGGTCGTCTGGTGGCGCAGCCGGCCGTGGTCGCCCTGGTAGTCCGGGTTGGAGGCGTTGAAACAGTCCGCGTTGCCCAGCTCGAAGCCCCACGCGGGTGCCATGAAGGGTTTGCCGCTGACGTCGGTGTAGGCGTCGAGGACCGTCTTGAGCGAATCACCGGTGAAGTACCAGGCGTCGAAGCGGCTCTCGTTGTGGGTGAGGGTGGTGGGCGCGTTGAACCCGTACGAACCCGGCGCCCACGTGTTGCGCATCACGCCGTAGCCGTTGGTCGACATGTAGAAGGGGGCGGGGCTGGCGTTGTTGTTCTCGCGCCACTTGTTGTCCACGGCGACCGGAACCGTCTTGCCGCGCAGCGCCCATTCGCCGAGGCGCAGGCCCGTTCCGTAGAACTGCTCGTCCGCGCCGCGCGCGAGGTACTGGGTGGTCTGGCTGCCGGTCCAGGAGGTGGGCTGCGACTCCTGCCAGACGAGGGTGGAGTTGTCGGCCCGGTAGACCGAGAACTGCAGCGGGGACTTGTTGACGCGGACCGACAGGGATCCGGTGGTGATGCGGTAGTAGGTGCCCGCGTCGGTCCAACTGGTGCTCACGGGACCGAAGTCGGTGGTGGGGGCGAGATCGGTGCCGGCGGGGTCGTGGGTGAAGGCGCCGTCGGGTGAGAGCCAGAGTCGGAAGATGTCGGCGCGGGCGACGACGACGCGCGCCTTGGCACCGCTGGAGGTGGTGGCGGTGAAGGTGTTTCCGGACTGGGTGAAGCCCGTGACGTTGCCCGCGGTGGAGGCGGCCGCCGCTCCGCTGTCCGCGGCGGCCGCCGTCGGTGAGGCGATCGGTCCGGCGGCGGCCAGGCCGGCCACGGTGAGGGCGGCGGCGAGCAGCGCGGCAGCGGGGGCGCGCCGCCGCCGCGGGCTCCTGCGGATGCTGATGAGTCTCATGGGGCGGCTCCTCGTGCGGTCCGGATCGCGGACACACCTTTTGGCATGCACCGGGCAACATAGCGCTCCGAGGGCTCCGATTGAAGGAAGTTGCTCGAAATGACTTTGCATCGAGCATCTTTGAACATGCGTCGCGCGATGACTCAGCAGGTGGCGGCGACGATCTCCTCCCTGAGAGCCGGGGCCAGCGCCGGATTCGCCGCCACGTGCGGAGCGAGCTCCTCGTCCTCCAAGAGCTCCGCGATCCGGAGCGCGGGCAGGTTCGGGTGCCGCGCCAGGGCGGCCCGGACGGCCGGATTCGGGATGGTTCTGCGCGAGGGTGACCCGTACGCCCTGGTCCGCATCGGCGGCGAGCAGCGCGACGAGATCCGGCGGCAGGTGGTGGTCGGCGGCCGCGCGGCGGCGCAGCAGGGGGTGCCCGGAGAGGGCGGCGGGTTCCGCCGGCGGGGACGGTGCGGGGTGGAAGCCGAACGAACCGCCCGCGGGAACCACGTAGTCGATCGCCGCCCGCTCGGACTCGGTGAGCGCCGGGTGGACGGACAGGGCGAGCCGGACCTCGGGATCGGGATCGGACGCCAGCGCCGCGCGCTCGGCGGGACCGAGGTCGGGGCGGCCGGCCACCTGCACGCGGACCTTCGGGTCGGGATCGCCGGCCAGCAGGACCACCGCGGCGGGCGGCAGGCCGGAATTGAACGCGATCATGCCCCTTGTCCTCCTTGCCCACCGGTGCGGTGAGGACGGAGTCGATGACGGCGCGGCTCAGGGCGCCGTACATCAGCAGGTGGGTGCGTGCGTGGCACGCATGGTCCGGCAGCTCCTGCTCCACCCAGCTCGGGTCCTCGTACCGGGCGTGCCCGGAGGCGCTCTCGCACACCCGCGGGTCGGGATCGGCCAGCAGCGCGGCGCGGACATCGGCCGCCCATGCGGACCACGAGCCCACGCCCACCCGGCGGAGCTCCGCCTCGGGGTGGGTCGGCATGCGGTCACGGAGCCCGGGGGACGTCTGCCGGAAGAGGCCCCCCAGAAGCTCGTTCTCGTACGTGGTCAACATGTGGACGACGGCCTCGTCGGGCAGCGGCCGGGGCCATGGCACCGGGTGGGCGGCGGGCCCCTCGGCGAGGCGGCCCCGCACCAGCCACTCGGGGTCGTCCACCAGCCGGGCCCGCTGCGCGGGATCGGCGTGCGGACTGGAGGCGAAGACGGCGCGCGCCCGCGCCGGTCGGGGTGGGACACCACCGCGTCGACGACCGGTTCCGGCAGGTCCCGGTCGCCGCACAGCGCCATCAGCGCGGCCGGCGGGCCGTCGGCGAGGATCCGCAGCAGGGGGCGGTCCGGAGCCGCCGGATTCACCGCCAGGCCCGCCAGCCGCCGCTCCGCCGGGGTCGCTTCGTTCCAGATCTTCTCGCGCATCCCCATCCGGCCGAGGCTACGGGAGGCGGTGCGCGGCGCCTCAGCCGAAGCGGACCGGGAGGTACTTGACTCCGTTGATGAAGTCGGAGCGCAGCCGGCGGACCTCGCCGGTGAGGGCGACGTCGGGGTGGTGGCGCAGGAGTTCGCGGACGAGTGCCTTGATCTGGACGCGGGCGAGGCCCGCGCCGAGGCAGAAGTGGGGGCCTCCCCCACCGAAGGTGAGGTGGTCGTTCGGGGTCCGGCGGATGTCGAAGGCGAAGGGGTCGGCGAAGACGTCCTCGTCACGGTTGGCGGAGGTGTAGTACGTGACCACCTTCTGGCCCTCGGCGACGGGCTGCCCGCGCAGCACGGTGTCGCGCGTCGCGGTGCGGCGGAAGTTGTGGATGGAGCCGCCCCAGCGCAGGAACTCCTCCGTCGCCGAGTTCCACAGGGATTCGTCCTCGGGGGCCGCGGCCAGTTCGGCGCGCGCCGCCGGGTGCTCGATCAGGGCCAGCAGGGTGGCGGAGAGCAGGTTGCGGGTGGTCTCGTTGCCCGCGACGCACAGCAGCACGAAGAACATGTTGACCTCGTCCTGCGTCAACCGCTCCCCGCCGACCTCGGCGTGGACCAGCGCGGAGAGGATGTCCTCGCGGGGGCGGGCCCGCCGTTCCTCGGCCAGTGCGTCGCAGTAGGCGTAGATCTCGGCGGCCGCGAGGTCGCTGTCGTGCTTGCCCGCCGAGAGCTCCGGGTCCTGGCTCCCGGCCATCCGGTTGCTCCAGTCGAAGATCAGCCGCTCGTCCCCCTCCGGTACGCCGACCATCTCGCAGATGGTCTGGATGGGCAGCCAGGCGGCCACGTCGGCGACGAAGTCCATGTCCCGGCCCGGGGTCACCGCGCTCGCCACCAGGGAGACGGCCCGCTCCTGGATCCGGGCCGCGAGGCGGCGTACGACCCGGGGTGTGAAGCCCGCGCTGACCAGGGAGCGGTAGCGGGAGTGGCGCGGCGCGTCCATGCCCAGGAGGACCAGGCGCAGGGTCTCCAGGGACTCGGGGTTCTGGTCGCGGATCATGAACGAGCCGAGTTCGGTGGACCAGAGTCGATCTCGGCGGCCAGTTCCTCGGCGATCCGCTCCTTCCAGACCTCCAGCAGCGCGAGGAGGAGGCCCTCCTTGCCGCCGAAGTGGCTGTAGAGCGCGCCCGTGGTGCGACCGGCGGCGTCCGCGACGGCCTCGGCGGAGACGGCGTGGAACCCCTTGCGCGCGAAGAGCTCGGCGGCCGCCTCGATGAGGCGGGAGCGGGTCTCGGACTTGCGCTGCGCCTGGGGGGTGCGGGGCGCCTGCGGCGTGCCGCGTGGTGCCGGCGTGGGGTCGGGTGCCACCCGGGCCTCCGGAGCTCGACGTTATATCGGCCTGCCGATATAACGTGCGCCTCCGCTGACGGACTGTCAATCTCCGTGCACCGGTGAGGCATTACCGGCCGACCGCTCGACGGCTCGACCGCCCGTCTCCCGTATGACCCGCGCGGGCCTCTGGGGCCGGGGTCAAGGCGTCCATGCCGTACGGAACCGCTACGGGTCCGAGGTCATGCGGTTCCTCGGCGACCTGCTCGTCCACCAGCGTCACCAGGCACTACATGGCTTCGGTCATCGGCGAGGTCGTGCCGTAGCGGTGGCCGCCTCCGCCCCTGGCCCCCGCGCCGGCCGCGGCCGCCCCCCCCCCGCCCCGCGCCCCCCCCCCGCCGCCCCGCCCCCCCCCCCCACCCCGGCCCCCGCGGGGGGGTGCCCGGGACCCCCCGGCTAGGGAGCCCGGGCCCCCCCCCC
>NZ_JBEXOV010000126.1:0-18253 GCF_040611715.1 Streptomyces sp. NPDC006544
CGCACGCCACATCGTGCACCGTGACCTGAAGCCCGGGAACATTCGTATCCGCACCGACGGCGTGGTCAAGGTCCTCGACTTCGGGGTGGCGGCGGCGCCGCCCCCGGCCCGGCCCGCAGGATCACGACAAGGCCGCCACCCGGTCCCGGTACGTCCGCACCGCCGACGCGTCCCGGTACGGCTCCAGCCGCCGCTCGAAGTCCCGCACGTACTCCACCGCCCGGACCGACCGCATCTCCCTCGCCTGCTGCGCCGCCTCCGCGCCCAGCGCGCACGCCTGGTCCAGCTCGCCCAGCCCCAGCCGCGCCGTCGCCAGCACCACCCGGCAGAACAGCCGCGAGCGCGCGTACGCCGGGGCCCGCAGCTGGAGCGAGCGCTCCGCGTGCTGCGCCGAGGCCCGGTACTGCTGGAGGTCCCGGTGGCAGTGTCCGAACTCGTCCGCCAGCTGCGCCTCGTCGTAGCCGCGCGCCCAGTGCGGCACGTCGTCCCCGGGCCGGGCCGCGCCCAGCGCCCGTTCCGCCCGCACGAGGGACGCCGTCGCGGCCCTGACCTCGCCGAGCACCGCGTGCCCGCGCGCTTCCGCCGAGTGCAGCAGCGCCTGTACCACCGGCGGAGGCCCCGAGCCCACGCCCTGCTGGGCCACGCGGGCCAGCTGCACCGCCTCCCGGCCGTGGCCGAGGTAGACCGCCTGCCGGCTCATGGTGATCAGCACGTACGCCCCGTACGGCCGGTCCGCGGCGGCCTGGGCGAGCCGCAGTGCCTGCACGAAGTACCGCTGCGCGAGTCCGTGCGCGGCGATGTCGTACGAGGTCCAGCCCGCGAGCCGGGTCAGGTCCGCGGCGGCGGAGAACAGCCGGCGCCCGGTGGTCTCCCCGTAGGTGCCGCGCAGCATCGGCTCCGCCTCGTGCTCCAGGTAGCGCACCAGGGCCTGGCGGGCATGGCCGCCCCCGTACGCGTGGTCCAGGGTGCGGAACAGCTCGCTCACCGAGCGGAGCGCCGCGATGTCCCCGCCGGTCACCCGCTGTCCGGGCCCGCGGTCGATCTGCCGCTGGCGGGGCACCGAGGACCGGCCCGGTTCGGGACGGCCCGGATCGGGACGGGCCGCATCGAGGCGGCCGTGTTCGGTCCGGCCCTGTTCGGGGACGCGGGCGACGGCCTGGTCCGTCCCCCGGCCCACGCGCTCGTCGGCCCGGCCGATCAGCCAGTCCCGGCTGGGCACCACCAGGCCGGCCGGGGTGAAGGCGATCTTCCGCAACTCGGCGTGCGAGCCGGAGTCCTTGCGCCACAGGCCGCTCGCGATGTCGACGGCCTCCTCCGGGGTGGCCGCGAACTCCAGCCCGGCGTACACGGGGGCGCACGCGTCCAGGCCCAGGTCCTGGGCCGACAGCCGCCGCCCCAGGCGCCGGGTGAACACCTCCGCGATCAGCGCCGGGGTGGTGCCGCGCGGCTGCTGCCCGCGCAGCCAGCGGGTCACGGAGGTCTTGTCGTACCGCAGGTCGAGACCGTGCTCCAGGCCGAGCTGGTCCACGCGGCGGGCGAGCCCGGCGTTGGAGAACCCGGCCTCGGCGATCAGTGCCGCGAGCTGCCGGTTGGGGACACGCTGGGCAGGTCGTTCCGTCATCGGCTCCACGGTCTCCTGACGTGACGGACCGGAGTCCCGGCCCTGTGAACGGCGTGAATGTAGCGGCGAACTTCGCCCGCACCGCCCCCTCTGCCCCACATTCATCCGATCGTGTGCAGAACCGGTAGGGCTCTTTACGGGTCCGCCCCCTCCCTCCGCGTACGCTGCGGCCCATGACCCGCCGGCCCACCGGGGAGCACCGCCCCAGCAGCTACGACGTCCCCGACGACGGCCACCACGGCCCCGACGGCCACGACGGGCATGGGCCCGAACGCCGCGACGGCGGGCACGGGCGGAGCGGCCCCGCGGAGTCCACGGCGCCGCTCCCGGCGCCCGAGCTGACCGAGGCCGAGTGCCGGCGCTGCGGGACGTACATCGCGGGCCTCGACGGGCGGTACGCGTGCGGGGTCTGCGGCTGGGTGAACGACCACTCCGAGGGGCACCGGCGGCTGCCCCGGGCGGACGAGGACCCGGACCGGCCGGTCCGGGGCGCCGGCAGGCGTCCGAAGCGGCCCGCTCAGGGGCCCTGACCGGGCGGCCGAAAGCCCGCGGGCGGACCGCCGTACCCTTGCCTGGTGCGATACATGCACACAGCACGTTCGACGGCAGGTTCGACGAGGAGGCGCCGCGGTGGCTGAGCTTGGGTTTGTCCGTCTGGGCTTCGGCCCGCAGGCCGTGGAGTACACGGTGGCCTGGGAAGAGCAGCGCCGGGTGCACGCGGCCCGCTTCGCGGACGAGATCGAGGACACCTGCCTGCTCCTGGAGCACCTGCCGGTCTACACGGCGGGCCGGCGCACCGCCGACAGCGAGCGGCCGCTCGACGGCACGCCCGTGGTGGACGTGGACCGCGGCGGCAAGATCACCTGGCACGGCCCGGGCCAGCTGGTCGGCTATCCGATCATGAAGCTGCCCCGCCCGGTGGACGTGGTCGCCCACGTCCGCCGCCTCGAGGACGCGCTGATCCGCACGGCCGCCGAGTTCGGCCTGGAGACCACGCGCGTCGAGGGGCGCAGCGGGGTCTGGGTGCTCGGCGACCCCGTCGAGGAGCGTCCGAAGACCGGCGGCCTCTCCCTGGACCTCGATCCGAGGCTGGCGGACGAGGAGTTCGACCCGCGTCTGAACGGCCCCGAGTACGCGCCGTCCAACGCCGGCCAGCGCCGCGAGGACCGCAAGCTCGCGGCCATCGGCATCCGGGTGGCCAAGGGCGTCACGATGCACGGCTTCGCGATCAACGTGAACCCGGACAACACCTGGTTCGACCGGATCGTCCCCTGCGGGATCCGGGACGCCGGTGTGACCTCGCTCTCGTACGAGCTGGGCCGCGAGATCACCATCTCCGAGGTGCTGCCCGTGATCGAACGGCACCTGAAGGACGTACTCGAACACGCGGAGCTGCGGCCCCGTGAGACAGAGCCTGCCGTGGGCGCCTAGCGGCGCGGGAATGGCTGTGGCCGCCCGCAGGTTGACCGACGTAAGAACGTATGAAATTACGGGCGTACCCTGGTGGACGCCGAAGAATCGAAGTCACAGGGAGCCGGTCGTGTCCGCAGTCGCACCCGACGGACGCAAGATGCTGCGCCTCGAGGTCCGTAACGCCCAGACCCCCATCGAGCGCAAGCCCGAGTGGATCAAGACCCGGGCCAAGATGGGTCCCGAGTACACCAAGATGCAGGCCCTGGTGAAGGGCGAAGGACTGCACACGGTGTGCCAGGAAGCCGGCTGTCCGAACATCTACGAGTGCTGGGAGGACCGCGAGGCCACCTTCCTCATCGGTGGCGACCAGTGCACCCGGCGCTGCGACTTCTGCCAGATCGACACGGGCAAGCCCGAGGCCCTGGACCGCGACGAGCCCCGCCGCGTGGGCGAGTCCGTCGTCACGATGGACCTGAACTACGCCACCATCACGGGCGTCGCGCGCGACGACCTGGCGGACGGCGGCGCCTGGCTGTACGCGGAGACCGTGCGCCAGATCCACGAGCAGACGGCGGAGCGCGCCGCGGGCCACACCAAGGTCGAGCTGCTCGCCCCGGACTTCAACGCGGTCCCGGAGCTGCTGGAAGAGGTCTTCGCCTCCCGGCCCGAGGTCTTCGCGCACAACGTCGAGACGGTGCCGCGGATCTTCAAGCGGATCCGCCCCGGCTTCCGCTACGAGCGCTCGATGGAGGTCATCACGCGGGCGCGCGCCTACGGCCTCGTGACGAAGTCCAACCTGATCCTGGGCATGGGCGAGGAGCGCGAGGAAGTCACGCAGGCACTGCGCGACCTCCACGAGGCGGGCTGCGAGCTCATCACCATCACGCAGTACCTGCGGCCCTCGCCGCGGCACCACCCCGTCGAGCGCTGGGTGAAGCCGGCCGAGTTCGTGGAGCTGGCGCAGGAGGCCGAGGAGATCGGCTTCTCCGGCGTGATGTCCGGGCCGCTGGTCCGGTCCTCGTACCGGGCGGGCCGGCTGTACCAGCAGGCGATGGAGAAGCGCGCGACGGTCTGACGCGGCGCTCCGACCCTAGGCGCGGGGAGTGTGTGAATTCGCGCACAAAGTCTTACTCGTAGGTAACACCGCATGGACGCGGCCCCTAGGCTCTTTCCAGGAAGAGCCCGGCGGGCCGCGTAAATGTTTCATCACTGTTTGACCGGGCGGTCACCCCCTGGTAACACCATTCAGTGACGATAGCTCCACGCACCGCGCACGCCCCCGAGCGCGCGCCGGTGCGAGCAAGGCCCCGTACCGACCGCTCCGCCGCGCACGACACCGACGTGAGCTCCGTGAAAGGGATCGACATCATGCAGGCCGCGCCCGTACGCGCCACCGCCATCCCGTCCTTCACCGACGCCTTCCGGGGCATCGAGTCGCTGCTCATGAGCGGTGCCCGCCGCAACGCCTGGACGGCGGTCCTCGAAGACCGCCGCAGGGCCAAGGACCGGGTCGAAACCGAGCACGTACTCGAGGCCGCGGCGACCCGGACCGGGAAGGCCACGTAAACTTCGCTACATGGCGAGGAAGTCAAACGCAGAGACTGCTGCGAACCCCGGGCGACTGAAGCAGATCGCCCTGACGTACAAGATGACGCGCAAGGCCGACCCGAAGGTCGGTCTGATCGTCGCGGGCGTGGGAATCGTCACCTTTGGTGTGTTCCTTGCGATCGGCTTCCTGATCGGCCACCCGGTCTACCTGGGCATCCTGGGATTCCTGGTGGCGTTCCTGGCGATGGCGATCATCTTCGGGCGACGGGCCGAAACCGCTGCCTTCGGGCAGATGGAGGGACAGCCGGGCGCGGCCGCGGCCGTGCTGGACAACGTGGGCCGGGGCTGGAGCACCACCCCCGCCGTCGCGATGAGCAAGCAGCAGGACATCGTGCACCGTGCCGTGGGCAAGGCCGGCGTGGTCCTGATCGCCGAGGGCAACCCCAACCGGGTGAAGCCGATGCTCGCGAACGAGAAGAAGAAGCTGGCCCGGATCATGCCCGACGTCCCGGTCCACGACTTCATCGTGGGGACGGGCGAGGGTCAGGTGCCGCTCAAGAAGGTCCGTACGACCCTGCTGAAGCTGCCCCGCGTGCTCTCCGGCCCGCAGATCACCCAGGTCAACGACAAGCTCCGGGCCATGGGTGACCTGCTGTCGAACATGCCCATCCCGAAGGGCCCCATGCCCAAGGGGATGAGGATGCCGCGCGGCGGAAAGATGCGCTGACCAGTTTTTCGTATACGACGCACGGGAGCCCCCGGCCGATGGCCGGGGGCTCCCGTGCGTCGTGGCGGCGAGCGCCGCCGCATGTCACCGCCCTGTCCCGGTCCGGACCCCCGGGACCGGGCTCTCGGGACCGCACTGCCGCAGCCGGGCTCTCAGGACCGGACCTGGACCGCGCGCGCGAGGCGGTCGTGCAGGCCGCGGCCGTCGCGGTCCCAGACCAGGGCCGGGACCACCAGGGCAATCAGCAGGGTGCGCAGCACCACGCGGCCGAGGCCGAGCCGGCCGCCGTCCTGCGAGATGACCCGGAGGCCCAGGATCCGCTTCCCGGGGGTGAAGCCGACGGTGCCGACCGTCAGGACGCTCAGGACCACGAAGAGCGCCAGCGTCCAGTTGCCCGCGGCCGTCCAGTCGCGGCCGGTGAGCAGCCCGTACGCGATGAGCTGGCAGGCCAGCCAGTCGATCGCCAGCGCACCGAGGCGGCGGCCAAAACGGGCCACCGAGCCGGGCCCCTGCGGGGGCAGGCCGAGCTGCTTGCCGGGGTGTCCGAAGTCGACGCCCATCTGCTCGGCGGTCTCGCGGGGGCCGGAGAGCCAGGATCCGATTGCTTGCCTCTTGTCCACGCCCACACGGTACCGGTGGGGCTGAGCCGGGTTCCGCCGAGGGCCTGGTTAACTTGTGCGAAACAAATGGGTCATGCTTGAGAAACCCCGTCTGCTTATGGTCGGGTCAGCGTGCGGCACCGCACTGGCGCACCACTAGCTATAAAGCCCGCCCCTGCCCCGGGGTCGGGAGTAGGAGGAGTTGGATGTTCAAGAACGCCGACGAAGTGAAGCAGTACATCGAGGAGAACGACGTCAAGTTCGTCGACGTCCGCTTCTGTGACCTGCCTGGTGTGATGCAGCACTTCACCATTCCGGGGCGGGCGTTCGACCCGAACGAGGAGCTGGCCTTCGACGGCTCCTCGATCCGCGGCTTCCAGGCGATCCACGAGTCCGACATGGCGCTGCGTGCCGACATCAGCACCGCGCGTCTGGACCCGTTCCGCAAGGACAAGACGCTCAACATCAACTTCTTCATCCACGACCCGATCACGGGCGAGGCCTACTCGCGCGACCCGCGCAACATCGCGAAGAAGGCCGAGGCGTACCTCGCCTCCACCGGCATCGCCGACACCGCGTACTTCGGCCCCGAGGCCGAGTTCTACGTGTTCGACAGCGTGCGCTTCGCGACGACCGCGAACGAGAGCTTCTACCACATCGACTCCGAGGCCGGCGCCTGGAACACCGGCTCCGAGGACAACAACCGTGGTTACAAGGTGCGCTACAAGGGTGGCTACTTCCCCGTGGCCCCGGTCGACCACTTCGCCGACCTGCGCGCCGAGATCTCCCTCGAGCTGGACGCCCAGGGCCTCCAGGTCGAGCGCCAGCACCACGAGGTCGGCACCGGTGGCCAGGCCGAGATCAACTACAAGTTCAACACGCTGCTCGCCGCGGCCGACGACCTGATGCTCTTCAAGTACATCGTGAAGAACGTCGCCTGGCGCAACGGCAAGACCGCGACCTTCATGCCGAAGCCGATCTTCGGTGACAACGGCTCGGGCATGCACGTGCACCAGTCGCTGTGGGCGAACGGCGACCCGCTGTTCTACGACGAGACCGGCTACGCGGGCCTCTCGGACACCGCCCGCTACTACATCGGCGGCATCCTCAAGCACGCCCCGTCGCTGCTGGCGTTCACCAACCCGACGGTGAACTCCTACCACCGCCTGGTCCCGGGCTTCGAGGCGCCGGTCAACATGGTGTACTCGCAGCGCAACCGCTCCGCCGCCATGCGCATCCCGATCACGGGCTCGAACCCGAAGGCCAAGCGCGTCGAGTTCCGCGCCCCGGACCCGTCCTCGAACCCGTACCTGGCGTTCGCGGCCCTCCTGCTGGCCGGCCTCGACGGGGTCAAGAACAAGATCGAGCCGATGGAGCCGATCGACAAGGACCTCTACGAGCTCTCCCCGGACGAGCACGCGAGCGTCCCGCAGGTCCCGACCAGCCTCGAGGACGTCCTCAAGGCCCTGGAGGCGGACCACGAGTACCTCCTGGCCGGCGGTGTCTTCACCCCCGACCTGATCGAGACCTGGATCGACTACAAGCGCACCCACGAGATCGCTCCGATCGCGCAGCGCCCGCACCCGCACGAGTTCGAGCTCTACTTCGACCTCTAAGCCGTAGCGCGGTAGTACGAGTACGACCGAGGGCCGTCCCCCACCCGGGGGCGGCCCTCGCGTCGTGGCGGGCGGCTCAGTCCCGCGCGCGCCGGCCCCTCCCCTCCTCGCCGAGGGGACCCGCCTCGTTCGACGAGCGCAGCCACCACGGCACGCCGGGCAGCCGGGACAGCGAGGCGAGCGCGTTCCGGGCCTCCTCGGTCTCGTGGTGGGCGTCGCCGAAGGTGTGGCGGCGGGCCGCGAGGACCTTGCGCATCTCACCGCGCGCGATGGCCATCTGGCCCGTGCGGGCCCAGCCCACCGCCCAGTTGAAGTGCGTCCTCAGGGTGGACGGGTGCTCCGGGCCGAGGTGCGCCCGTTCCTCGTCGAGGATGTCCTTCCATGCGCGCAGCGCCGCCACGCGCTGCCCCCGCTGCGCCGTGATGTGCACGAGCTCGTGCCTCGTGGCCAGGACGTCCTCGTGCCGCGAGCCCAGCCCGCTCCGGTCGCGGACGGCCATGATCCGGTTCAGGAGCGCCTCGGCCTCGTCCAGCCGTCCCTTCTCGACGAGGATCTGGGCGATGTTGTGCCGGGTCTGGAGCGTGGCGTAGTGGTCCTCACCGAGGGAATCGCCCTCCATGAGGGCGATCTCGTGGAACTCCAGGAGCGCCTTGATCCAGTTCCCCTTGACCTTGTTGATCGATGCCACGTCGAACCGCGTCACCAGCACCGACGGGTGCCACGAGGGCATGATCGCGCGCTGGATCCGCATCACGTCGTCGAACGCGTCCAGCGCCTCGTCCAGACGGCCCCGGTGCCAGATGATCACTGCCAGCTCGTGCCGCACCACCGCTTCCGTGTACAGGGGGAAGCCGGGGACGCTCTCGCACTGGGACACCACCAGGCGCGCCTCCTCCTCCGCCGCCTCCAGGAGCCCGCGTTCGCGAAGGACGGTGGCGAAGTGGTGGTGGGCCTGGATGGACAGGGGGTGGTCCAGGGACCACTTCCCGTCCAGGCGGGCGATGATCTCGCGGATCAGCTGTTCACCGGTCGCGAAGTCCCCGAGTTCCACGTGGACGGCCGCCAGGAGGCTGTCGGCGGCCAGTACGGCGAAACTGTCGGCCTCGTGCGACAGGGAGGCCAGCCCGCACGCCTCGCGGGCGAGCCCGCGGGCCTCTTCCAGGCGGGACGTGCGCCAGGCCCAGTCCGCGAAGGAGTAACAGGCGAGGAAGCGCGCGGGTGCCCGTTCGCCGAGGCGCCCCGCGCGCGCGTACGTGGTCTGCGTGATGCCGTACGCGACGGTGTACTGCCCGGAGATCCGCAGGTACTCGCAGAACCACGCATTGAGGGGCGCCACGAGCCCGAGGAGGTCCTCGCACCGCTCCGGCAGGCGCTCCGAGAGCTCGAGGACGTGCGGGACGAGGAGTTGCCAGAAGGCGCCGTGGCGCGGGTCCTCCGGCCATACGCCGCGGAACGCGCCGAGGCAGCGCACGGCGGCGGCCCAGGTGGCCGGGGCGTCGTCCGAGCGGGCGAGCTGGGCCGCGTTCACCTCCGCGACCAGCGGGTGCACGAAGACGCACCGGTGCCCTTCGTCCGGGCCCTGCGGCGGGCGGTGGACGTCGCGGGACGACGGGTCCTCCAGCCCCTCCAGGCCGATGTCGATCAGACCGAGATCGCTGAGCGCGTTGAGGGAGCGCTCCAGCACGACGTCGTTCCACGGCCCGCCGGGCACTTCGCACGTGCGGTTGAGGACCTTCGGCGACAGCAGGTCCAGCGGCACGGGCCTGGACGCGAAGCAGGAGAAGAGCCGCATGAGGATCCGGGCGTGCGGGATCCCCTGCTTCTCCAGGAAGTCCAGGGAGAGCTCCCACGTCTGCATGACGAGGTGGCGGAGGCCGTCCTCCGGACCGTAGGGGCCGGAGGCGGAGGCCGCCTTGTCGATCACATGGGGGAAGTCCTGGTCCAGAGCGGCCCGGTAGTCCTCGAACCGCCGGATCGAGGAGGCGGGACGCGACAGGTGGAGTCCGGCCAACCGCAGGGCGAGGGGAACGCCTCCCAGCCGCCTGGCGAGCAGCGCGGCCTGTTCGCGGTCCTCCGCGCGGACGTGCGGCAGGCCGGCCGTGGCGATCAGCATGTCCCGGCCCCCCGATTCGGGGAGCGGCTCCAGCCGGATCGTCCGCGCGTGCGCGGACCACGCCTCGGGATTGCCGACGCGGGTGGTGACGAGCACTCCGCCGGAGAAGGAGGAACGGAGCCACTGGTCGCCCAGCTCCGCCTCCACGGCCTTCGGGTCGTCGGCGCTGTCGAAGAGCACGAGCCAGGGCGCGGCGGCCTCGTCCAGGGTCTCCCAGGCCAGGTCCGCGATGCTGGTGTTGCCCACGGCGGCCTCCTGGACCCGGGACTCGGCGGCGCCGGCGCGAAGGGCGACCTGCAGGAGGGCCTCGCGCACGCTGTAGCCGTCGGAGGCGGCGACCCAGTAGACCCGCAGACGCCTCTTCCGGGCTTCGGCCGCGACCGTCAGGGCCAGCGCGGTCTTGCCGACCCCGCCCATGCCGTGGAGGACGGTCAGGGTTCCCTCGGGGCCGTCGAGGACGTCCTTGAGGGCCTCCAGCTCGGGCTCCCGGCCGTAGAGGCGGCGCGGCATCAGGCCGTACGGGGGTTCCAGGGAGACGGGGGCTCCCCTGACCGGGCGGTCGGTGGTGGCGTGGTGGTGGTTGTGGAGGTGGAGACCGCCCTCCACGTTCACCTGGTTGCCGGTGCCGACCTGATACACCCGCGCATTGTCGGACGCCGCCGCCTGCTGCCGGATGCGTAAGACGTCGCCGTCCCTGAATCTCCGCACGTTCACCCCCGTGTTGTCGCTCCCCGTCACGGTAGCGAGCCCGCCCGCCCGGCGGGCGGGGATCACCTGAGAGGGGGGCTTCGCCGTTCCGACGGTGCGGGACCGGCGGGGCGGCTAGCTTCGGATCATGGATGATCCGTGGAAGACCATCGGGGCGCTCGTGGCGCGGTTCGACGCGCATGACCGGGAGCGCGGGGTGGGGCGGGAGGAGAGCCTGACCCTGCAGGTCCTGAAGATCGGCGAGGAGTTCGGGGAGGCGGCGCAGGCGGTCATCGGGGCCCGGGGCACGAACCCCCGCAAGGGGAACTCGCACACGTGGCACGACGTGGAGGCGGAGGTCGCCGACGTCGTCGTCACGGCGATGGTCGCGCTCGCCCGGATGCGGCCGGACGCCGCCGCCTTCTTCGCCGAGCACCTCAGGGAGAAGTCGGAGCGGTTCCTCTGACCGGTCCGCTCCGGCCGGCCGCGACGGCGCCGCCGGCCGGAGCGGCCTCAGGTGCGGTCGCGGAGCAGCGGCATGGAGCCCGTGAGGTCGCGCAGGCAGCGCAGGGCCAGTTCGGAGGGGGAGCCGGGGCCCGAAGGCGGGGCGTCCGTGGCCGACCAGAGTTCCAGGGCGATGCGGATCGCGTCCGTGGCCGCCGCCGCGAGGAGGCGGACGCCCAGGACGTCGGCGTCCGGTCCGGCGAGCCGGGCGACGACCGGGACCAGCTGCTCCTCGGAGTCCTGGTTGACCCGGTACCAGACCGCGCGCAGGGCCTCGTCGGTCGCGGCGGCGCGGAGCAGGCCGCGGGTGACCTCCAGGCCTTCGTCGAGGACCTGGGGGTCGGTGAGGGAGCGGGTGACGGCCCGTTCCAGGGCCGCGGCGAGCGGACTGCCGGGTTCCTCCTCGGCGAGCAGGGCGCGCCAGGCGTCGCCGCCGCCCGCGAGCAGGGGGGCGACGGCTTCCTGCTTGTTGCGGAAGTAGCGGTAGAACGTGCGCAGCGCCACGCCCGCGCGATGGGCGATGTCTTCGGCGGTCGTACCGTCCGGCCCGTGCTCGGCGAACAGTTCGCAGGCCGCGCGCGCGATGTCGAGCTGGGTGGCGGCCTTGCGGCGCTCGTTCAGCGACGGGGCGCCGGGGCCGGCCTGGGGAGCGTACGGACGAGGGGATCTCACGGGGGAAGACTACCTCCGGCTCTCGAGATATGGCACGTTTTGACATACTGGCAAAATGCGCCATCAGCGGAGTACGCTCCGCCCATGAACCGTTACGAAGGACGTCGCGTCCTCATCACCGGCGGCGGCTCCGGCATCGGCCAGGCCACCGCGCACCGCATCCTCTCCGAGGGCGGCCGCGTCCACACCGTGGACGTCAGCGAAGCCGGCCTGAAGGCCACCGCCGCGCAGGCGGCCGCCGACGGACACGCCGAGCGCCTCACCACCGCCGCGCTCGACATCTCCGACGAGGCCGCCGTCAAGAGCGGCATCGCCGACGCCGTCGCCGCCCTCGGCGGGCTCGACCTGCTCGTCAACGCCGCGGGCATCCTGCGCTCCTCGCACACCCACGAGACCACGCTCGAGTTCTGGAACAAGATCATCGCGGTGAACCTGACCGGTACGTTCCTGGTCATCCGCGCGTCGATACCGGCACTGCTCGAGGGCGACAAGCCCGCCGTCGTCAACTTCAGCTCCACCTCGGCGAGCTTCGCCCACCCCTACATGTCCGCCTACGCGGCCAGCAAGGGCGGCATCCAGTCCATGACCCACGCGCTGGCCGCCGAATACAGCAAGCAGGGCCTGCGCTTCGTCTCCGTGGCTCCCGGCTCGATCGAGAGCGGCATGACCACCGGCAACGGCCCCGGACTGCCCGAGGACACCGACTGGAGCCTGTTCGCCAAGCTCGCCCCGGCCCTCGGCCAGGGCTTCGCCGGCCCGCAGACCGTCGCCGGGGTCGTCGCGATGCTGGGCTCCGAGGACGGCGCGTTCATCACCGGTACGGAGATCCGTATCGACGGCGGTACGCACTACTAGGCGTCAGCGGGCGTCGGCGGGCGTCGGCAGCGGCCCGGGGCATCGGCGGGCATCAGCCTCGGAAACGGTCCCAGAGCCGGGGGAAGCGCTCCGCGAGCGCGGCTTCGTTCTCGAAGTCCAGCGGTGCGCCCTCCGGCTCGGCCGCTTGCAGCGGGATCCCCAGGTCCGGCGCCACCGCGCCGGTCAGCTGCTCGTAGGCCTCGTCGGCCGCGTACCCCAGCTCCTCGCCGTCCCCGTCGATCTCCTCGTCGAACTCGCCCAGCAGTTCCGCCAGCTGGTCCGGGTCGTGCACCCCGCCCTCGAATACGTCCCGGCCCTGGCCGATCAGCCAGCACCGGAAGTAGTCGAACGCGTCGTCGCTCGCGCCGTCGAGCAGGACCCACGCGGCGCCCCACAGGTCCCAGGTGTACGCGCGGTTGTACCGCGACTCGAAGTGCCGGGCGAAGTCCAGGACGGAATCCGGGTCGAGCTGCGCGAGCCGCTCGACGAGCAGCTCGGCGTGCTCCTCGGGGTCGCCACCGGCGGCCCCGCGGGTACGGTCGACGATCTCCCAGAACTCCGTCTCGTCCATCACCGCTCCAGCATCACGGGTTCGCCCCCGCGCCGCCACCGCGCATACGGCGAAAGGCCGGTGTCGACCCCCCTTTGGCCTCCACCGCACGCACGGAACGCACGGAACGCACGGGACCGGGCCGTACGGGACCGGGCCGCACCCGCCCGGCGGACGGCCCGGCCGGCAGCCCGGCAGGCGGCCGCTCCATCTGGCCTCGCGTCAGGCCGAGGCCCGGAAGCGCCTCGTGGCGGTCGGGCAGCGCGCGGAGCTGCCGCGCCCGGAGGCGGAGGAACTCGTCGCGCCCCCCGGGGAGCCCGCCGCACAGGAGCTGCCGCGGGACCGTGCCCGCCGGAACGCCGTGAGGCGGCCCGCCCCCCCAGGGGACGGACCGCCTCACGGCCGGATCGCCGCGTACGGCTCAGAGGCCGTAGCGCTCCCGCGCCTCCTTGACGGAGGACGCCGGCACCTCGCCGCGGCGGGCGAGCTGGGCCAGCGCGGCCACCACGATCGACTGGGCGTCGACGCCGAAGTGGCGGCGGGCGCCCTCACGGGTGTCGGACAGACCGAAGCCGTCCGTGCCCAGCGAGGTCCAGTCCTGCTCCACCCACTGGCTGATCTGGTCCGGGACCTGACGCATCCAGTCGGAGACGGCCAGCACCGGGCTGGTGACGCCCTCCAGCGCGCGGGTGACGTACGGAGTGCGCAGCTCTCCGCGGAGCAGCGCCTCGTCGCAGTCCAGCGCGTCGCGGCGCAGCTCGCCCCAGGAGGTGGCGGACCAGACGTCCGCGGCCACGTTCCAGTCGGCGGCGAGCAGCCGCTGCGCCTCGAGGATCCAGTGGATCGCCGTACCGGAGGCCATCAGCTGGATCTTCGGGGCGTCGGCGGCCGGGGCCGCCTCCGCCAGGTCCGCCGCCGTGTTGAAGCGGTAGAGGCCGCGCAGGATGCCCTCTTCCACGCCTTCCGGCATGGCGGGCTGCGGCTTCGGCTCGTTGTAGACCGTCAGGTAGTAGAAGAGGTCTTCCGGGGTCTCGCCGTACATCCGGCGCAGACCGTCCTTGACGATCACCGCGATCTCGTACGCGAAGGCCGGGTCGTAGTTGAGCGACGCCGGGTTCGTGGACGCGATCAGGTGCGAGTGGCCGTCCGCGTGCTGCAGGCCCTCGCCGGTCAGCGTGGTGCGGCCGGCGGTGGCGCCGACGATGAAGCCCTTGCCGAGCTGGTCGGCGAGCTGCCACATCTGGTCGGCGGTGCGCTGCCAGCCGAACATCGAGTAGAAGATGTAGAACGGGATCATCGGCTCGCCGTGCGTCGCGTACGACGTGCAGGCGGCGATGAAGTCGGCCATGGCGCCGGCCTCGGTGATCCCCTCGTTGAGGATCTGGCCGTCCTTGGCTTCCTTGTAGTACATGAGCTGGTCGCGGTCGACCGGCTCGTACGTCTGGCCCAGCGGCGAGTAGATGCCGGCCGACGGGAAGAGGGACTCCATGCCGAAGGTGCGGGCCTCGTCGGGGACGATCGGCACCCAGCGCTTGCCGGTCTCCTTGTCCCGCATCAGGTCCTTGACGAGCCGGACGAAGGCCATGGTGGTGGCCATCTCCTGCTTGCCGGAGCCCTTGAGCAGCGGGGCGAAGGAACGGTCCGCCGGAGCCGGCAGGGCCACGTGCCGGACCTTGCGGGACGGGGCCGGGCCGCCGAGCGCCGCGCGGCGCTCGTTCAGGTACCGGACCTCGGGGCTGTCCGCGCCCGGGTGGCCGTACGGGACCTGGCCGTCGGCGAAGGCGCTGTCCGGGATCGGGAGTCCGAGGAGGTCGCGCATGTCCTTGAACTCGTCGACCGTCAGCTTCTTCATCTGGTGGTTCGCGTTCTTCGACTCGAAGCCGGCGCCCAGCGTGTAGCCCTTGACGGTCTGCGCGAGGATGACGGTGGGCGCGCCCTTGTGCTCCAGGGCGGCCTTGTACGCGGCGTACACCTTGCGGGGCTCGTGGCCGCCGCGGGAGGTGTGGAAGCACTCGGCGATCTTCGCGTCGGACAGGACGCCCGCCAGCCGCACGAGCTCGGCGTTGGCGCCGAAGAAGTGCTGGCGGATGTAGGCCACGTCGCGGGTCGCGTACGTCTGGAACTGCGCGTCGGGCACCTCGCGCAGGCGGCGTACGAGCGCGCCCGTGGTGTCGAGCTGGAACAGTTCGTCCCAGGCGGAGCCCCACAGCGACTTGATGACGTTCCAGCCGGCGCCGCGGAACTGGGCCTCCAGCTCCTGCACCACGCGGAAGTTGGCGCGGACCGGACCGTCGAGGCGCTGCAGGTTGCAGTTGATGACGAAGGTCAGGTTGTCGAGCTGCTCGCGGGAGGCGAGGGCCAGGGCGGCGGTCGACTCGGGCTCGTCCATCTCGCCGTCGCCCAGGAAGGCCCAGACGTGCGAGTTGGCGGTGTCCTTGATGCTCCGGTTCTGCAGGTAGCGGTTGAAGCGCGCCTGGTAGATCGCGGAGAGCGGGCCGAGGCCCATGGACACCGTCGGGAACTCCCACAGCCACGGCAGGCGCCGCGGGTGGGGGTAGGACGGCAGGCCGTTGCCGCCGGACTCCTGGCGGAAGTTGTCGAGCTGCTGCGCGGAGATCCGGCCGTCGAGGAAGGCGCGGGCGTAGATGCCGGGGGAGGCGTGGCCCTGGATGTAGAGCTGGTCGCCCGATCCGTCGGTCTCCTTCCCGCGGAAGAAGTGCTGGAAGCCGGTCTCGTAGAGCCAGGCCGCCGAGGCGAAGGTGGCGATGTGGCCGCCGACGCCGTACTTCGAGCCCCGGGTCACCATGGCGGCCGCGTTCCAGCGGTTCCACGCGGTGATCCTGGCTTCCATCGCCTCGTCACCGGGGAACTCCGGCTCCGCGGCGGTGGGGATGGTGTTGACGTAGTCCGTCTCGAGCAGCTTCGGCAGCGCGAGGCCGGCGGCCTCGGCGTGCTGGAGGGTGCGACGGAGCAGGTATTCGGCGCGGCGCGTACCGGCGGCCTGTGCGACGGCGTCGAGGGAGGCCGCCCATTCGGCGGTCTCCTCGCTGTCGCGGTCCGGGAGCTGGTCGAGCTCGCTCGGAAGCTTTCCTACGGGGTCGGACATCGGTGTGCGCCGCCTTCCGGACAAAGGAGAGGTGGTGAAGAAATCCCTGACGGGCAGGACAGGGTCGATGGACCCGGGTGGGGTCCGCGACGACTGTAAGGCGCTGATCGATGATCGATCAAATGAAAGTGGCGAAGAAACGTCCATATGACAAAAGTCGGCACCGGGTGCCATGAAAACAGGCACCCGGTGCCGGGCAAATCGGGACAAGACGGGCAAGATCAAGCCCGCGGGGCGCACCCCAGGACGTGCCGCTTCACGAGCAGCCCGATGTCCGGATCCTGGTTCCGGAACGCCTGGACGAGGGCTTCGTGCTCCTCGGCGTAGGACTTCTGGACGGTTCCCAGCCAGCGGATGGACAGGGCCGTGAAGACCTCGATGCCCAGCGACTCCCAGGTGTGCAGCAGCACGCTGTTCCCGGCCGCCCGCACCAGCTCCCGGTGGAAGCCCACCGTGTGCCGCACCTGGGCCGTGCCGTCCGCGCTGCGGTCCGCGTCCCACAGGGCCGCCACGTGCGGCTCCAGGGCCGTGCAGTCGGCCGCCAGGCGGGGCGCGGCCAGCTCGGCCGCGATCTGCTCCAGGCCCGCCCGGACCGGATAGATCTCCTCCAGGTCCGCCGCCGACAGGTTCCGTACGCGCACGCCCTTGTTCGGCGCCGACTCGATCAGCCGCAGCGTCTCCAGCTCGCGCAGGGCCTCGCGCACGGGGGTCTGGCTGACCTCCAGCTCCACGGCGATCCGGCGCTCCACGATCCGCTCGCCGGGCTTCCAGCGCCCGCTGACGATCCCCTCCACGATGTGCTCGCGGATCTGCTCGCGCAGCGAGTGCACGACGGGTGGGGTGATCATCGGGGCTTCATCTCCTGATGGGTGTGCAGGGTCACGCGGGGCCTGATGCGTAGACAATACGGCGGCGCCGGTCGTCGCGATGCGTTCCTGGTCAGGGGCGCAGGGTGAGGCTGGTTACAGGGGCCCGCGGGAGCGCGCGGCGTACGACGACGGCGCCCCCGCCCGGAACGTGTCCGGGCGGGGGCGCCGACTGCGGCGGTCGCTGTCGCGGGGAGCCTTACAGGCCGAGCTCGACCTCGAACTCGCCGGCCTCGAGGATCGCCTTGACGGCCGAGAGGTACCGGGCCGCGTCCGCGCCGTCCACCAGGCGGTGGTCGTAGGACAGGGTCAGGTACGTCATGTCGCGGATGCCGATGTTCGTGCCCTCGGGGGTCTCGATGACCACCGGACGCTTGACCGTGGCACCGATGCCCAGGATGGCGACCTGGTTCGGGGGCACGATGACCGTGTCGAAGAGCGCACCGCGCGAGCCGGTGTTGCTGATGGTGAAGGTCGCGCCCGACAGCTCGTCCGGCGTGATCTTGTTGCCGCGGACCTTGGAGGCCAGGTCGGCGGTGGCCTTCGAGATGCCCGCCAGGTTGAGGCCGCCGGCACCCTTGATGACCGGGGTCATCAGGCCCTTCTCGGAGTCCACGGCGATGCCGATGTTCTCCGAGTCGAAGTAGGTGATGGTGCCCTCGTCCTCGTTGATCCGGGCGTTGACGACCGCGTGGGCCTTCAGTGCCTGGGCCGCGGCCTTGACGAAGAACGGCATCGGCGAGAGCTTGACGCCCTCGCGGGCCAGGAAGGAGGCCTTGGCCTTCTCGCGCAGCTTCATGATCTTGGTGATGTCCACCTCGACCACGGAGCTGAGCTGGGCCTGCGAGTGCAGGGCCTTCATCATGTTGTCGCCGATGACCTTGCGCATGCGGGTCATCTTGACGGTCTGGCCCCGCAGCTCGGAGACCGCGGCGGCCGGAGCCTTGGCGGCCGGAGCGGCGGCAGCCGGCGCCGGGGCGGCGGCAGCGGCCTTGGCGGCCTCGGCGGCGGCCAGGACGTCCTGCTTGCGGATGCGGCCACCGACACCGGTGCCCGAGACCGCGGACAGGTCGACGCCGGACTCCGAGGCGAGCTTGCGCACCAGCGGGGTCACGTACGCGCCCTCGTCACCGGCGGAAACCGGTGCGGCGGGGGCGGCCGGGGCCACGGGGGCGGCCGGAGCCGGAGCGGCCACGGGGGCGGCGGCGGCCGGAGCCGGAGCGGCGACCGGAGCCGGAGCGGCGACCGGAGCCGGAGCGGCGACCGGAGCCGGAGCAGCGGCCTGGTGGAGGGCGCGGCCCGGCAGAAGACGCCCAACGAGATCGCGCTGAACATCCTGCTCGCCTCGCTGACCATCGTCTTCCTGCTGGCCGTCG
>NZ_JBEXOV010000127.1:0-17892 GCF_040611715.1 Streptomyces sp. NPDC006544
CCACGCTGAAGAGGCCGCCGCCCGCTCCCGCGCGCCGCCCCGCGCGCCGCCGCGTCCCGTCCGCGCAGTGGCCGCCCGGTGGCCGCCCGGTGACCTCCGCACGTCCGTACGGAGCGAAACGGTTCCGGCAGGTGGGACGGGGGTCCGCGGGCGGAGCCCGGGGAGATACGGTGAAGGCACCATGAGCGCTTCGCAGACCTCCGACATCCCCACCCTCCTCGTCAAGATCTTCGGCAAGGACCGTCCCGGGATCACCGCCGGACTGTTCGACACCCTCGCCGCCTACTCCGTCGACGTCGTCGACATCGAGCAGGTCGTCACGCGGGGCCGCATCGTCCTGTGCGCCCTCGTCACCCACCCCGCCGCCGGCACCGAGGGCGAGCTGCGGGCCATCGTCCACAGCTGGGCCGAGTCCCTCAAGCTGCAGGCCGAGATCCTCTCCGGGACCGGCGACAACCGGCCGCGCGGAAGCGGCCGTTCGCACGTCACCGTCCTCGGGAACCCGCTCACCGCCGAATCCACGGCCGCCGTCGCCGCGCGGATCACCGCGACCGGCGGCAACATCGACCGCATCTTCCGGCTGGCGAAGTACCCGGTGACGGCGGTGGAGTTCGCCGTCTCCGGCGCCGAGACCGAGCCGCTGCGCACGGCTCTGGCCACCGCCGCCGCGCACATCGGCGTGGACGTGGCCGTGGTCTCGGCCGGGCTGCACCGGCGGGCTCAGCGCCTCGTCGTCATGGACGTGGACTCGACGCTGATCCAGGACGAGGTCATCGAGCTCTTCGCCGCGCACGCCGGCTGCGAGGCCGAGGTCGCCGAGGTGACCGAGCGGGCCATGCGCGGCGAGCTGGACTTCGAGCAGTCACTGCACGCCCGGGTCGCGCTGCTGGCGGGGCTGGACGCCTCCGTCGTGGACAAGGTCCGCTCCGAGGTGCGTCTGACCCCGGGCGCCCGGACCCTGATCCGGACGCTCAAGCGCCTCGGCTACCAGGTGGGCGTGGTCTCCGGCGGTTTCACGCAGGTGACGGACGATCTGCGGGAGCGGCTCGGCCTGGACTTCGCCTCCGCCAACACCCTGGAGATCGTCGACGGCAAGCTGACCGGCAAGGTCGTCGGCGAGATCGTGGACCGGGCGGGCAAGGCCCGGCTGCTGCGCCGGTTCGCCACGGAGGCCGGCGTCCCGCTCGCCCAGACCGTGGCCATCGGCGACGGGGCCAACGACCTGGACATGCTCAACGCGGCCGGGCTGGGCGTGGCCTTCTGCGCCAAGCCGGTGGTCCGCGAAGCCGCGGACACCGCGGTCAACGTGCCGTTCCTGGACGCCGTGCTGTACCTGCTCGGCATCACCCGGGAAGAGGTCGAGGCCGCCGACCTGGCCTGAAACGCGCGCCCCCGCCTGGCCTACGACGGAGCGGGCCCCGGCACCTTCACCGTGCCGCGGCCCGCTCCGTGATCGGCCGTGTGCACGGCCCCGGCGGGAATCAGCCGTGCGGGGTCCAGAAGTCCAGCAGGGTGCCCACGCCGTGTTCCACGGACTTCCACGACCCGGTGAAGGAGACGACGGCGAGGGCGGAGGTCGGGAAGCCGGTGCTGTTCATCCGGGCCAGTACGTCGCCCTGCGCGCTCCCGGAGAGGGCATCGGCGAGGGCGTGCATACCGGGGTTGTGGCCGATGACCAGAAGGTTCCTGACCTCGTCGGAGGTCTCGTTGAGCAGGGCGATGATTTCGCCCGGCGACGCTTCGTAGAGCCGGTCCTCGTACGAGGTCTTCGGCCGGTGCGCGAGCTCCTGGACGGCGAGCTTCCAGGTCTCGCGGGTCCGGACCGCGCTGGAGCAGAGGGCCAGGTCGAAGGCGATGCCGGTCTGGGCCAGCTTCTGGCCGGCCGCCGGGGCGTCGTGACGGCCGCGCTCCGCCAGGGGGCGCTCGTGGTCTGTGCCGTCCGACCATTCGGCCTTGGCGTGCCGGAGGAGGACGATCCTGCGGGGTGTGTCGGCGCTCATGACTCCCAGCTTCGCACGGATCGAGCCATGGAGCGCAGGGTCTCGAGGGCGCTCACCCCCGGGTGCGGGGCGCGCCCCGGCGCGCGGGCGCGCGGGCGCGCTCCCCGGGGGCCGGATGGCTGTCAGCCGACGGCGCGCAGCAGCTGCTCGGTGACCTGGACGAGGGCCGAGCCGTCCTCGGAGGCGGCGTGGGCCTCGCCGGATCCGGCGAGCAGGACGAGGAGGAGGCCGAAGGCGAGGGCGGGCAGGGCCAGCGCCCACCAGGGCAGTCGGGCATCGGCCCCGAGGGCTCGGGGAGGGGACGTGTGCGTGGGGGCCGACATGGCCGCCTCCGTGGGGTGCGCGTGGGACGGGCTCGCTCTTGCTCTTCGAATCTAAGGATTCGAGCCGGCGGTTCCCATCGGGGACGCACCCCACTTCACCCTGAGCCTGACCCCCTAGGGGTTGGGGGGGTAACCCCACCAACGGCGCCGTTACGGGGAGGCGAGGGTGGCGATGACGGAGATGATCACGGTCAGGACCAGCATCGCGCCCAGCACGAGGCCGAGCTTCTTGTGACCGTTCTGGGGGTTCGGTTCGAGTACGGGCGACATGCCGTTCAGTCTCGCATGCCGCATTCGTCCTCGATCGTGCGGTCCCGGCCCGCGCGCAGGCCGAGGGCGATCTGCGGGACGAGCAGTCCGGCCATGAGGGCGAGGGGCAGGTCCCAGCCGCCGCTGTGCTGGTAGAGGGCGCCGATGAGGAGCGGTCCGGGGATGGAGATGAGGTAGCCGGTGCTCTGCGCGAAGGCGGAGAGCCTGACCACTCCGGCGGGGGACTTGGCGCGCAGTCCGATCAGCGTGATGACGAGCGGGAAGGCGCAGTTGGAGACGCCGAGCAGCACGGCCCAGACCCACGCGCCGGCGGCGGGGGCGAAGGAGAGCCCGAGGTAGCCGGCGAGGCCGAAGACTCCGAGGGTCGCGGCGATGGGCCCCTGGTTCCTCATCCGCCCGGCGAGGCCGGGGATGACGAAGGCGAGCGGGACGCCCATGACCATGGTGACGGCGAGCAGGACGCCCGCGGTGGAGGCGGAGACTCCGGCGTCGCGGAAGATCTGCGGGAGCCAGCCCATCGTGACGTACGCGCCGGTGGCCTGGAGGCCGAAGTAGCAGGCGAGGGCCCAGGCGGTGCGGCTGCGCACGACGCGCGGGCCGGCGGCGGGAGCGGTGGCGTGGGCGGTGGTCCCGGCCGGGCCGGCGGGGGCGGTGGCCGCCTTCTCCTTGCGGGCCGCGGCGGCGATGGCCAGCCAGGGCAGTACGGCGGCGACGGCGAGGAAGCTCCAGATCAGCAGGCCGGTGCGCCAGCTGCCGCCGAGGGCTTCGGTCATCGGGACGGTGGCGGCCGCCGCGAGCGAGGTGCCGGCCGCCAGGGCCATGGAGTAGAGGCCGGTCATGGTGCCGACGCGGTCCGGGAACCAGCGCTTGACGATCACCGGCAGGAGCACGTTGGTCAGGGCTATGCCGGCGAGGGTCAGGGCGCTGGCGGCGAGGAAGCCGACGGCGTCGCTCGCGAAGGGCCGGATGAGCAGGCCCGCGGCGACGGCGGCCATGCCGGCGCAGACGACGGCGGCCGGACCGAAGCGGCGGGAGAGCCGGGGGGCGGTGATGCCGAAGACGGCGAAGCACAGGGCGGGTACGGAGGTGACGAGTCCGGCGACGGTGCCGCTCATGCCGAGGCCCGTGCGGGTCTCCTCGAAGAGGGCGCCGAGGCTGGTGATGGCGGGTCGCAGGTTGAGGGCGGCCAGCACGATGCCGACGAGAAGCACGGGGCCGAGCCACGCCGGTTGCGGGGCGGCGTCAGGGCCGGGGCCGACCGCGCCCGTGACGCCGGTGGTCGCTCCGGGGGCTGCCTGGGCGGCTCCGTGGTGCGGCGGGGAGGCCGTGCGCGCGGCCCGGGGCCGGTTCAGGGTCTGGACTTCTTCGTCGGACATTGAACCATCATAGAATCATGGGATGATTGGTTGTCCAGTCTCCTCCTCCACCGTCCGGAAAGGAACCCCGACCGCATGCCGCTGACCTCGCCCCGGCGATCCGCGCTCGTCGACCAGGTGATCGCCCAGCTCAGGAACCAGATCACCACCGGCGAATGGCCCGTCGGCTCGCGCATCCCCACCGAGCCCGAGCTCGTGGAGCTGCTCGGCGTCGCGCGCAACACCGTGCGGGAGGCCGTCCGCGCCCTCGCGCACAACGGCCTCCTCGACATCCGCCAGGGCTCGGGCACCTACGTCATCGCCACCAGCGAGCTGGCCGGCGTGATGCACCGCCGCTTCGCCGGGGCCGACCCGCGCCACATCGCGGAGCTGCGCTCGACGCTGGAGTCCTCGGCCGCCCGCCTCGCGGCGGAGCGGCGGACCGCGCGGGACCTCGTGCAGCTGGACGCGCTGCTGGCGCGGCGCGAGCGGGCCTGGTCGGGCGGGGACGCGGAGGTGTTCGTCGCGGCGGACGTGGCCCTGCACATGGCGGTGGTGGCGGCCTCGCACAACGACGTGCTCATCGAGCTGTACGCGGACCTCGGCGATCTGGTGGCCGACTGGCTGCGCACCGACGTGGGCGAGGACCTCGATCCCGCGTCCCACCTGGACCACGCCCGGCTGATCGAGGCGGTCCGGCGCGGGGACGGGGACGCGGCGGCCTCGGAGGCGGCCGGCTATCCGTTCGCGTGCCTGGGCAGGGAGCCCGGGGTCACTGCCGCTGGTGACTGACCCACGCCGAGCGGACCTCCTTCCAGCAGCGGCTGGTGAGCTCGGCCCGGCCGGCCGGGCCGACGGCCACGGCGGCACCGTCCCCGTCCACGTCCCACCAGCGGTCGCATTCCACGTGCAGGCGGACCAGATCGGTCTCGGGGTAGCCGTTGTGGCAGTACGCGACCACCCGCGAGCCCTCGATGCTGGTGTCGCAGTCCGCTCCGAAGAGCTCCCGGGCCGCGGGCCGCGCGGGCTGTACGGGCGGCTCCGCGGGGATCTGGGCCGGGTCCACCGCGGCCCGCTCCCCCGGGGCGGGGACGGGAGCCATGGCCTCGGGGCCGGGAACCGGATCGCCGCCCCCGGCCTGCACGACGGCTCCCGGGATCAGGAATCCGGCCAGGACCATCGAGGTGACCAGCAGCGATACCGCTCGACTCCGTCTGGCGCGCACTCCCGTACCTCCTCCCCACAGGAGCCGGGAAGATCCCGACGGTGCAAGTTTGCAGGGGAATGCCCCGATATTCGACTCGGAAAGATCCGATGAGACGGCGAACATCTGACCGGGCCGCCGGTCATGTCCCCCGCCGCCCCACGCGAAACGGCGGCGGCCGCGCCTCCCGGAAAGGGGAAGCGCGGCCGCCGCCGTACGGATGGACAGGACCTCGACCGGTCAGGTCAGGTCAGGTCAGGTCAGGTCACGCCGGGTCAGGCACCCATCGCGTGCAGACCGCCGTCGACGTGGATGATCTCGCCGGTGGTCTTGGGGAACCAGTCCGACAGGAGGGCGACGACGCCGCGGCCCGCCGGGTCCGGGTCGGCCATGTCCCACTCCATCGGGGAGCGCTGGTTCCAGATGTCCGCCAGGTCCGAGAAGCCCGGGATGGACTTCGCGGCCATCGAGCCGATCGGACCCGCCGAGATCAGGTTGCAGCGGATCTTCTCCTTGCCCAGGTCGCGGGCGAGGTAGCGGCTGGTGGCCTCGAGCGCGGCCTTGGCCGGGCCCATCCAGTCGTACTGCGGCCACGCGTACTGCGCGTCGAAGGTGAGGCCGACGACCGCGCCGCCCTCGTTCGGCGGGAACAGGGGCTTGCAGGCCATGGTCAGCGACTTCAGCGAGAACGCCGAGACGTGCATGGCGGTGGCGACCGACTCGAACGGCGTGTTCAGGAAGTTGCCGCCGAGCGCGTCCTGCGGCGCGAAGCCGATGGAGTGGACGACGCCGTCGAGGCCGCCGAGCTCCGCACGGACGAGCTCCTCCACGCGGGCCAGGTGCTCGTCGTTGGTGACGTCGAGTTCGATCACCTTGGCCGGCTTGGGCAGCTTGCGTGCGATGCGCTCGGTCAGCGTCGGCCGCGGGAACGCGGTGAGGATGACCTCGGCGCCCTGCTCCTGGGCCAGCCGGGCGGTGTGGAAGGCGATGGAGGACTCCATCAGCACCCCCGTGATGAGGATGCGCTTGCCCTCGAGAATTCCGCTCATGGTGATCAGTGACCCATGCCCAATCCGCCGTCAACGGGAATGACGGCTCCGGTGATGTACGCGGCGTCGTCGGACGCCAGGAAGCTGACGGCGGCCGCGATCTCCTCGGGCCGTGCGTAACGGCCCAGGGGCACCTGGCCGACGATGCCGGCACGCTGCTCGTCGGTGAGCACCTTCGTCATGTCCGTGTCCACGAAGCCCGGGGCCACGACGTTGAAGGTGATGTTGCGGGAGCCCAGCTCACGGGCGAGGGAGCGGGCGAAACCGACCAACGCGGCCTTGGAGGCGGCGTAGTTGGCCTGGCCGGCCGAGCCGAGCAGGCCGACGACCGAGGAGATCAGGACGACGCGGCCCTTCTTGGCGCGGAGCATGCCGCGGTTCGCGCGCTTGACCACGCGGAAGGTGCCGGTGAGGTTGGTGTCGACGACCGAGGCGAAATCGTCCTCGGACATGCGCATCAGCAGCGTGTCCTTGGTGATGCCCGCGTTGGCGACCAGGACCTCGACCGCGCCGTGCGCGTCCTCGATCTCCTTGTACGCCCGGTCCACCTGCTCGGAGTCGGTGATGTCGCAACGGACCGCCAGCACGCCCAGAGCCGTGAGCTCCGCCGGCGGCTCACCCGACCGGTACGTGATCGCGACCTTGTCTCCGCCCTCCGCGAAGGCTCGGGCGATGGCGAGGCCGATGCCCCGGTTTCCTCCGGTGACGAGAACCGAGCGGCTCAACGGATCACCCTTTCGACTAGCGGTCTGAATACCAAAAACCTATAGGTCATGTAGCCCGTACGGAGAATCGGGCTCCGACAGGGCCTTGGTACGGGCTCTGTCGAGTCCCTACAGAAAGATGTAGGCACGGCAACCCACGGCGCGACATGATCGTGCTATCTGCCCCGACCTCGGGAGGACTTCCGTGCCCCATTCCATCGACGCGGCCTTCACCGCGCTGCCCTTGCGGGCGCTCGCCGACGCGGCGCTCGCCCGGGCCCGCGCGCTGGGTGCCGATCATGCCGACTTCCGCCTGGAGCGGATCCGCAGCGCCTCCTGGCGGCTGCGGGACGCCAAACCCTCCGGCGGGTCCGACACCACCGACCTCGGCTATGCGGTCCGGGTCGTCCACGGGGGCAGCTGGGGGTTCGCCTCCGGTGTGGACCTGACCATGGACGGGGCCGCCAAGGTGGCCTCGCAGGCCGTGGCCATGGCCCAGCTCTCCGCCAAGGTGATCAAGGCGGCCGGCTCCGACGAGCGGGTCGAGCTGGCCGAGGAACCGGTCCACAAGGACAAGACCTGGGTCTCCGCCTACGACGTGGACCCCTTCGAGGTGCCGGACGCGCAGAAGGCGGCGCTGCTCGCCGACTTCAGCGCGCGGCTGCTGGCCGCCGACGGGGTGGCCCACGTGGACGCCTCGCTGCTCGCCGTCCACGAGAACAAGTTCTACGCCGACACGGCGGGCACCTCCACCACGCAGCAGCGGGTGCGCATCCACCCGCAGCTCACCGCCGTCGCCGTGAACGCGGCCACCGGCGAATTCGACTCCATGCGCACCATCGCCCCGCCGGCCGGGCGCGGCTGGGAGTACCTGACCGGCACCGGCTGGGACTGGGACGCGGAGCTGGAGGCGATCCCCGGCCTGCTCGCCGAGAAGATGCGCGCGCCGGGCGTCGAGGCCGGACGCTACGACCTGGTCGTGGACCCGTCCAACCTGTGGCTCACCATCCACGAGTCCATCGGCCACGCCACGGAGCTGGACCGGGCGCTGGGCTACGAGGCGGCGTACGCGGGGACCTCCTTCGCCACCTTCGACCAGCTGGGCAAGCTCACGTACGGCTCCCCCGTCATGAACGTGACGGGCGACCGGACCGCCGAGCACGGGCTGGCCACCATCGGCTACGACGACGAGGGCGTCGAAGCCCAGAGCTGGGACCTGGTCAAGGACGGCACGCTGGCCGGCTACCAGACGGACCGGCGGATCGCGAAGCTGACCGGTCTGGGCCGCTCCAACGGCTGCGCGTACGCCGACTCCCCCGGGCACGTGCCCGTGCAGCGGATGGCGAACGTCTCGCTCCGGCCCGATCCGGGCGGGCTCTCCACCGAGGACCTGATCGGCGGGGTGGAGCGCGGGATCTACGTGGTCGGCGACCGCTCCTGGTCGATCGACATGCAGCGCTACAACTTCCAGTTCACGGGGCAGCGCTTCTTCCGCATCGAGAACGGCAGGCTGGCCGGACAGCTGAGGGACGTCGCGTACCAGGCCACGACCACCGAGTTCTGGGGGTCGATGGAGAAGGTCGGCGGACCGCAGACCTACGTCCTCGGCGGAGCCTTCAACTGCGGCAAGGCCCAGCCGGGCCAGGTCGCGGCCGTCTCGCACGGCTGCCCCTCCGCGCTGTTCCGCGACGTGAACATCCTGAACACCACGCAGGAGGCCGGACGATGAACTCGTCGAGTACGCGCACCCGTCCCCACGAGATCGTCGAGCGCGCCCTGGCCCTGTCCACCGCCGACGGCTGCGTCGTCATCGCCGACGAGGAGTCGACGGCCAACCTGCGCTGGGCGGGCAACGCCCTCACCACGAACGGGGTCACCCGCGGGCGGACCCTGACGGTCATCGCCACCGTCGACGGCAAGGAGGGCACGGCCTCGGGGGTCGTCTCGCGCTCCGCCGTCACGGCCGCGGACCTCGAGCCGCTGGTCCGGGCCGCCGAGGCGGCCGCCCGCGGCGCCGACGCGGCGGAGGACGCACAGCCGCTGGTCACGGGCACCCCGGCCTCGCCGGACTTCACCGACGCCCCCGCCGAGACCTCCTCGGCGGTCTTCGCGGACTTCGCCCCGGCCCTCGGCGAGGCCTTCGCCCGGGCCCGCGCGGGCGGCCGCGAACTGTACGGCTTCGCCAACCACGAGCTGGTCTCCAGCTACGTGGGCACCTCCACGGGGCTGCGCCTGCGCCACGACCAGCCCAACGGCACCCTGGAGCTCAACGCGAAGTCCCCGGACCGCCAGCGCTCGGCCTGGGCCGGCCGCTCCACGCGGGACTTCAAGGACGTGGACCCGACCGTGCTGGACGCGGAGCTGGCCGTACGGCTCGGCTGGGCGGAGCGGAAGATCGACCTGCCCGCCGGGCGGTACGAGACCCTGCTGCCTCCCACGGCCGTGGCCGACCTGCTGATCTACCAGATGTGGTCGGCGGCGGCCCGGGACGCGGTGGAGGGCCGGACGGTCTTCTCCAAGCCCGGCGGCGGCACCCGGCTCGGCGAACGGCTGTCCCCGCTGCCGCTGACCCTGCGCAGCGACCCGAACGCGCCCGGCCTGGAGTCCGCGCCGTTCGTGATCGCGCACAGCTCCGGCGACGACGCGTCCGTCTTCGACAACGGCCTGCCGGTCCCGGCGACCGAATGGATCAAGGACGGCGAGCTGGCCCGGCTGATCACGACCCGGCACAGCGCGGGCCTGACCGGGCTGCCGGTCTCCCCGTCGTTCGGGAACCTGATCCTGGACGGGGGCGGCGACAAGTCCCTGGAGGAGATGGTCGCGGAGACCGAGCGCGGGCTGCTGCTGACCTGCCTGTGGTACATCCGCGAGGTGGACCCGGCGACGCTGCTGCTCACGGGCCTGACCCGGGACGGCGTCTACCTGGTGGAGGACGGCCGGGTCGTCGGCGAGGTCAACAACTTCCGGTTCAACGAATCCCCCGTGGACCTGCTGTCGCGGGCCTCGGAGGCCGGCCGGACCGAGAAGACCCTGCCGCGCGAGTGGAGCGACTGGTTCACCCGGGCGGCGATGCCGGCGCTGCGGATCCCGGACTTCAACATGAGCTCGGTCAGTAAAGGCGTCTGAGGTGCGGACCTTCCCCGCCTAGACTGGCGGGGAAACCCCCAGCTTTCTGTTTCATCTCGTCCAAGGAGACCCGGAACCGTGACGGACATCGTCGACGAACTGAAGTGGCGCGGGCTGTTCGCCCAGTCCACCGACGAAGAAGCGCTGCGCAAGGCGTTCGCGGACGGTCCCGTCACGTTCTATTGCGGCTTCGACCCGACGGCGGCCTCGCTGCACGTGGGCCACCTGGTGCAGGTCCTCACCGTGCGCCGGCTCCAGCAGGCGGGCAACCGTCCGCTGGCGCTGGTCGGCGGGGCCACCGGGCAGATCGGCGACCCGCGGCCGACCGCCGAGCGCACCTTGAACGACCCGGAGACCATCGCGAACTGGGTGTCGCGCCTGCGCTCCCAGATCGAGCCGTTCCTGTCCTTCGAGGGCGAGAACGCGGCGGTCATGGTGAACAACCTGGACTGGACGGCGGGCATGTCCGCCATCGAGTTCCTCCGGGACATCGGCAAGCACTTCCGCGTCAACAAGATGCTGACGAAGGACTCGGTCGCCAAGCGGCTGGAGTCCGACCAGGGCATCAGCTACACGGAGTTCAGCTACCAGCTGCTCCAGGGCATGGACTTCCTGGAGCTGTACCGGCGCCACGGCTGCGTGCTCCAGCAGGGCGGGTCCGACCAGTGGGGCAACCTCACCGCCGGCCTCGACCTGATCCACCGGGTGGAGCCGGACGCGCACGTCCACGCCATCGCGACGCCGCTGATGGTCAAGGCGGACGGCACCAAGTTCGGCAAGTCCGAGAGCGGCGCCGTCTGGCTCGACCCGGAGATGACCACGCCGTACGCGTTCTACCAGTTCTGGCTGAACGTGGACGACCGGGACGTCTCCACCTATCTGCGCATCCTGTCCTTCCGGAGCCGCGAGGAGCTGGAGGAGCTGGAGGCGCAGACCGCCGAGCGGCCGCAGGCGCGCGCCGCGCAGCGGGCGCTCGCGGAGGAGCTGACCACGCTGGTGCACGGGGCCGGCCAGTGCGCCGCCGTGATCGCGGCGTCCAAGGCCCTGTTCGGCCAGGGCGAGCTGGCGGACCTGGACGGGGCCACGCTGGCCGCGGCCCTGTCCGAGCTGCCGCGGGCCGAGGTCTCGGAGCCGGGCCAGGTCGTGGACCTGCTCGTGGAGACCGGGCTGGTCGCCAGCAAGTCGGCCGGCCGGCGGACCGTGAAGGAGGGCGGCGCCTACGTGAACAACGTGAAGGTCACCGCCGAGGACGCGGTCCCCGCCAAGGAGGACCTCCTGCACGGACGCTGGCTGGTGCTGCGCCGCGGCAAGAAGAACCTGGCGGCGGTCGAGGTCACCGGCTGACCGGCTGATCTCGTGCGCCCGGTGGGTGCGCGCACGACGCGGGGGCCGTCCCGGACGCACCGTCCGGGACGGCCCCCGCGTCGTGGTCCGCCGCCCGGCGGACCTCGGCACTAGGCCGCGTGCCGTCTGCCGCCGCGGAGCTTGCCGTAGACCACGTCGCCGAGGCCGACCACCAGGACGGCTCCGGCAAGCTGCAGCAAGTGCCGGATCCAGTCGATGCCGCGCGTCTCGCCGACGCCGATCCAGGTGGCCACGGCGTTGCCGAGCACGGCGCCGATGATGCCGAAGACGGTGGTCAGCCACAGGGGCTGGTGCTGCTTGCCCGGGAGGATCGCCCGGGCTATCAGGCCCAGCACGAAACCGACGATGATCGCCCACAACCAACCCATGTCGAGCCTCCTCCTGGCGCGTTGTGCGCATGTGGGCCCAGTCTCGACCCGTCCGGCCTACTGCGCATTTCGGACAGCTCCGTTCGGGGGACACCCCCTCTGCCCGGCTCCGCGGGGGCGGCGTACCGTGGGAAGCGTCCGGGCCGGGAGTGCCCGGCGGTCGATCGGTGGTGGGTTTGTGGAGCGTCAGAAACGGAACGGAGCCGAGGTCTTCCGGATCACGGGGGCGCGGATGAGCCTCGCCGAGGACGTGCGGGGACGGCAGCGCCGGTACGTGATCTCGATGGCCATCAGGACGCTGTCGGTCGTCGCGACGGTCGTCCTGTGGAACGTGCAGCGGCCCGTGGCCATCGTGACGCTCGCCGCGGGGGCCCTGCTGCCGTACGTCGCGGTGGTCATCGCCAACGCGGGGCGCGAGTCGACGCCCTCCTTGCCGTCGCACTTCATTCCGGCTCCTGTGCGCCCCGCACTGGGCGACGGAAACCTCAAGAAAAGCTCAGATCAATCATGAGGTTCCAGTGCGCCGCACCGGGTCCTGCGTGACATACTGCCTACGCGCTCCGCATCCCCCGTCGGAGCGACGGACCGACGCCGGGCAGCTCCCCCCGTGGCTGCTCGGCGTCGCCTTTCCGTCTTAGGGTTGAGCCGTGACTCCCCTCGACGACGCACCAGACGGTACCGACGCACCCCCCACCTGTTCGGCCAAAGGCTGCCGCGACGCGGCCGTCTGGGTCCTGGCGTGGAACAACCCGAAGCTGCACACCCCCGAGCGGCGCAAGACGTGGCTGGCGTGCGCGGAGCACCGCGAGCACCTGTCGCAGTTCCTGGGGGTCCGCGGCTTCCTCAAGGACGTCGTGAAGCTGGACGAGTGGGTACAGCCGGAGGGCTCGGAACGCGTGTAGCCGTTCCGAGCCCTCCGGGTCCTCGCCGTCGGTGGCGGCCGGCCGCCGGTCGCCGGCCGGCGGCGGTCAGCCGCCGATCGCCGACATCGGGCGGTCGGGCTGCAGGAAGGACGGGTCGCCGAGGCCGGACCCGGCCTTCTTGCCCCACATCGCCACCTTCCACAGCCTGGCGATCTCCTCGTCCGGGGCGCCCGAGCGCAGGGCACCGCGCAGGTCGGACTCCTCGGTGGCGAACAGGCACGTACGGACCTGGCCGTCGGCGGTGAGGCGGGTGCGGTCGCAGGCGCCGCAGAAGGGGCGGGTCACCGAGGCGATGACGCCGACGGTGGCCGGGCCGCCGTCGACGACCCAGCGCTCGGCGGGGGCGGAGCCGCGTTCCTCGGAGCCCTGCTCGGTGAGCGTGAAGCGCGTGCGCAGGGACTCCAGGATGTCCCCGGCGGTGATCATTCCGTCGCGCTTCCAGCCGTGCTGGGCGTCGAGCGGCATCTGCTCGATGAAACGGAGCTCGTACTCGTTCTCCACGGCCCAGGCGAGCAGGTCGGGGGCCTCGTCGTCGTTCAGCCCCGGCATGAGGACGGCGTTGACCTTGACGGGGGTGAGGCCGGCCGCGCGGGCGGCGGCCATGCCCGCGATGACGTCCTTGTGGCGGTCGCGCCGGGTGAGGGTCTTGAAGACCTCGGGGCGCAGGGTGTCGAGGGAAACGTTTACCCGGTCCAGGCCGGCGGCCTTGAGGGCCTGCGCGGTGCGCTGGAGACCGATGCCGTTGGTGGTGAGCGACATCTGGGGCCGGGGCTCCAGGGCCGCGCACTGCTCCACGATGCCGACGAGGCCGGGGCGCAGGAGCGGCTCGCCGCCGGTGAAGCGGACCTCTTCGATCCCGAGCCGGGTGACGGCGATGCGGATCAGCCGGACGATCTCCTCGTCGCTGAGCAGGTCCGACTTGCCGAGCCACTGCAGCCCCTCTTCGGGCATGCAGTACGTGCAGCGCAGGTTGCACCGGTCGGTGAGTGAGACGCGCAGGTCAGTGGCCACGCGGCCATAGGTGTCGAGAAGCACTGTAAGCCCCCTCCCCTGTCCGGTTTGTAGAGATTCGCCGCGCAATCAGTGAGAGTACGGGCGCTATGACCGAGCCTACGCGACACCCCGTACGCGCAGGGGTGCCCGAAGGAACGAGACGCGACGGGGCCGCGTCGTAGGGAAGTACGACGCGGCCACGCCCGGTGCTCGGAGCGTCTCTCTCCGGCGCCGGGTGTCAGTGCGCCCCGGTGCCCGTCAGCGAACGGACCTCGAGCTCCGCGAACTTCTGGGGGTCGGCCTTCTCCTTGGAGAGGACGGTTCCCAGCCAGCCCAGCAGGAAGCCGAGCGGGATGGAGACGATGCCGGGGTTCTCCAGGGGGAACCAGTAGAAGTCGGCGCCCTTGAACATCGAGGTGGGCTTCCCCGAGACGACCGGGGAGAAGAGCACCAGGACGACCGAGGAGACCAGGCCGCCGTAGATGGACCACAGCGCTCCCTGGGTGGTGAAGCGCTTCCAGAAGAGGCTGTAGAGGATCGTCGGCAGGTTGGCGGAGGCGGCGACCGCGAAGGCGAGGGCGACGAGGCCGGCCACGTTGAGGTCGCGGGCCAGGGCGCCGAGGCCGATGGCGACGGCGCCGATGACCACGGTGGACCAGCGGGCGGCCCGCACCTCCTCCTTCTCCGTGGCCTTCCCCTTGCGGATCACGTTCACGTAGATGTCGTGGGCGAAGGAGGAGGACGAGGCCAGCGTCAGGCCGGCGACGACCGCGAGGATGGTGGCGAAGGCCACCGCCGAGATCACGGCGAGCAGGACCGCGCCGCCGGTGGAGTCGGCGCCGCCGCCGATCTCCTGGGCGAGCAGCGGGGCCGCGGTGGTGCCGGCCTTGTTGGAGGCGAGGATGTCGGCCCGCTTGAGCAGGGCCGCGGCGCCGAAGCCGAGGACGATCGTCATCAGGTAGAAGGCGCCGATGATGCCGATGGCCCAGTTCACGGACTTACGGGCGGCCTGCGCGGTGGGCACCGTGTAGAAGCGGATCAGGATGTGCGGCAGGCCGGCGGTGCCCAGGACCAGGGCGAGGCCGAGCGAGATGAAGTCGAGCTTGGTGAGGGAGTCCTTGCCGTACTTCAGGCCCGGCTCCAGGAACTTCACGCCCTGTCCGCTGTTGTCGGCGGCCTTGCCGAGCAGGTCCGAGATGTTGAAGTCGAACTTGACCAGCACCAGGAAGGTGATCAGCAGGGTGCCCGCGATGAGCAGCACCGCCTTGATCATCTGGACCCAGGTGGTGCCCTTCATGCCGCCGATGGTGACGTAGAGGATCATCAGCACGCCGACCAGCGAGACGATCACGACCTTGCCGAGGTCGCTGGTGATGCCGAGGAGCAGCGAGACGAGCACGCCGGCGCCGGCCATCTGGGCGAGCAGGTAGAAGATCGAGACCACGATGGTGGAGGTGCCGGCGGCGGTCCGTACGGGGCGCTGGCGCATCCGGTACGCGAGCACGTCGCCCATGGTGTAGCGGCCGGAGTTGCGCAGCGGCTCGGCGACGAGGAGCAGCGCGACCAGCCAGGCGACGAGGAAGCCGATGGAGTAGAGGAAGCCGTCGTAGCCGAAGAGCGCGATGGCTCCGGCGATGCCGAGGAAGGACGCGGCGGACATGTAGTCGCCGGAGATGGCCAGGCCGTTCTGGAAGCCGGTGAACTGGCGGCCGCCCGCGTAGAAGTCGGCGGCGCCCTTGGTCTGGCGGCCGGCCCAGATCGTGATGCCCAGGGTGGCGACGACGAACAGTCCGAACAGGGTGATGATCAGCGGGCGGTGCTCCGTGGCGCCGGCGGCGACGGTGGTGCCCGCCGTGGTCGCCGTGCCCGCGGCCAGCAGCAGGGGGGTGCTCACGCTCCGGCCTCCATCCGCGCCTTGATGGCCGAGGCCTTGGGGTCGAGCTTGGCCGCCGCGTGGCGGGAGTACAGCCAGGCGATGAGGAAGGTCGTCGCGAACTGGGCGAGGCCGAGGACGAGGGCGACGTTGACGTTGCCGAAGAGCTTGGTCCCCATGAAGCCGCCCGCGTAGCTGGAGAGCAGGACGTAGAGCAGGTACCAGGCGATGAACGCCACGGTGAGCGGGAAGGCGAAGGAGCGGTGTGCGCGGCGCAGTTCGGCGAACTCCGCGCTCTGCTGGACGCTTGCGAACTCTTCGGCCGCGGGGGTCGCCGACGGCGTTCCCGCGCTGCCCTTGGGCGGCGCTTCTTCGGTGGTCACGGGGGACTCTCCTTGTGACGCGGATGCGGTGGGGACGACGGACAAAACAACCTCCGTGTGGGGGGGACGGCAGTGCTCGAGGCGCTGAATCCCCCCTGTCAACGGCACGGCCGGCGCGTCGGGACGGTTCAATTCCCCGCTGTTCCTTTGGAAACCGTTTTCTCGAACTGATGGCGCGAAGTCGAACGGCGGCACTAGGTTCCCGTGTCATGAACCCGTCGAGCGCGCCCGCGCTCGCGCGGCTTTTTCACAATGATGTGGAGAACCCATGGCTCATCTGGGAACCGGTCGCCGGCGGCGTGCCCTCGCCGTGCCGGCGGGGCTGGCGCTCACCGCCTCGCTCGCCTTCCTGCCCTCGGTCGCGGCCAGCGCCGCCCCGCTCGGCAACACGGCGGATTCGGCGGCCGCCGCCAAGCCCGACACCTCCGGCCCCAAGCTGTCGTACGTGGCGAACCTGACCGCCTACGGCACCGTGAAGCAGGCGAAGAAGGCCGTCGAACGGGCCGGTGGCACGGTGGTGATCGCGTATGAACAGATCGGGGTGGTGGTCGCACACTCCCAGAACCCGGAGTTCGCCAAGCAGCTCCGGGGGCAGCGCAGCCTGTTCGTTTCGGTCGGCGCCACCCGTACGGCTCCGCTGACGGCCGTGCAGACCACCGAGGAGGGCACGACGCAGAAGCTGAGCGCGGCGGACGCCGCCAAGGCTGCGGCGAGCGCCACGGAGGGTCAGGAGCCGCTGGAGTCCAACCAGTGGGACCTGCGGGCTATCAAGGCCGACGAGGCTCACAAGATCAACGATGGCAGCCGGAACGTCACGGTGGGCGTCATAGACACGGGTGTGGACGACACCCACCCCGATCTCGCGGCGAACTTCTCCGCGTCGCAGTCCGCCAACTGCGTCGGCGGCGTCGCCGACACCACCGAGGGCGCCTGGCGCCCGTACGCGGACGGCAGCGACCACGGCACCCACGTGGCGGGCACCATCGCGGCCCCGCGCAACGGCATCGGCGTCAGCGGCGTCGCGCCCGGCGTCAAGGTCGCCGCCATCAAGGTGAGCGAGCCCGCGACCAGCCTCTTCTACACCGAGGCGGTCGTCTGCGGCTTCATGTTCGCCGCCGAGAAGGGGATCGAGGTGACCAACAACAGCTACTACGTCGACCCGTGGATGTTCAACTGCAAGACGGACGACGACCAGAAGGCGCTGGTGGAGTCCCTCACCCGGGCGAGCAGGTACGCCGAGCGCAAGGGCGTCCTCAACGTCGCCGCCGCCGGCAACTCGAACTGGGACCTGTCCGCCGACTCCATCCTCGACGACACCAGCCCCGACGACGCCACGCCGGTGCCGCGCACCATCGACCCCAAGGTCTGCCTGGACCTGCCCACGCAGCTGCCGGGCGTGGTCACGGTCAGCGCGACCGGTGACAAGGGCTTCCGTTCGTACTACTCCAGCTACGGGCTCGGCGTCGTCGACGTCTCCGCCCCCGGCGGGGACAAGTGGCAGGTCCCGGCCACCCCGGACGCCAACGGCCGCGTGCTGTCCACCCTGCCGGGCGGCGGCTACGGCTACAAGCAGGGCACCTCGATGGCCACCCCGCACGTCGCGGGCGTCGCGGCGCTCCTCAAGAGCAAGCACCCGGGGGCGACCCCCTCACAGCTCCAGGCGATGCTCAAGGGCCAGGCCGTGAAGACGGCCTGCCCGGCGCAGGTCTACGACGCGACGGGCGCGCTGATCGACGCCAGCACCACCTGCGAGAGCAAGTGGGGCCAGACCGGCTACTACGGGTACGGCGTGGTCGACGCGCTGAAGGCCGTCAAGTAGCCGGGCGCCACCCGCGGACAGCGGAAGGGGGGGGGGGGGGGGGGCCCCCCCCCCCCCCCGCGGGGGGGGGGGGCGGGGGGGGGCAAAAAAGAACCCGGGGCGCGGCGGGGAAAGCCCGCCGAGCACCCCGGGGGCCC
>NZ_JBEXOV010000128.1:0-17782 GCF_040611715.1 Streptomyces sp. NPDC006544
CTCGTCCGACAGCGTCAACTCGGCCTTCGGCCGCCCCATCCGAGCCATAGGCTAAGCCTACACATCTGAACAGAACTCAAGACTCAGAACACTAGCCGGTGCCGCGTCAGGCAGCGTTTGCGCGACGGGGCGAACGTTGCCTGACGCGGCACTAGCCGCCCGCCGCCGCCCGACGCTCAGGGGCGGACCGCCCCCAGCTGCTCCGCCAGTTCGCCCGGATCCGACGTCGGCCGCGCGCAGACGAAGTGCCGGCACACGTACGCCGCGGGAACGCCGCCCACCAGGGTCCGGTCGGCCAGCAGCGGGAACTCGCCGCCGCTGCCGTCCGCCGCCCGCGGCAGGCCCGTCGCCACGACCGCACCGGGGGCCGTCCCCAGCAGCGCGACCCGGTGCAGCTCCGCCCGCGCCGGATCCTCCGGATGCCCGACGACCGCCACCTCGCGCGGACCGTCGACGAGCGCCTCGGCGACCGCCAGTCCGTGCCCGATGAAGCGCGGAGCGCGCGGGCCGAGGGCGTGCACCACGGCGAGCGCCCGCTCGGCCGCCGTGCGGTGGGGCTCCGAACCGGTGTGCGCGGCGTACGAGAGCAGCGCGCCGGCGGCGGCCGTCCACCCGGAGGGCGCGGCGGTGTCGGTCGGATCCTGGGGCCTGCGGATGAGCCGCTCCGCGTCGTGCGCGGTGTCGTACAGCGATCCGTCCTCGGCGGTGAACCGGGCCATGACCAGATCGACGAGGAGTCCGGCGAACTCCAGCCAGACCCCTTCCCCGGTGACGGCGGCCAGGGTGAGGAACCCCTCCGCGACGTCCCCGTAGTCCTCCAGCACCCCGGCGTGGGGGCCGGCCTTCCCGTCGCGGCTCGTGCGCGCGAGCCGCGCCCGTCCGTCCAGGTGCACGCGCACGAGCAGATCGGCGGCCTCGGTGGCCCGCTCGATCAGGTCCGGCCGGTCGAAGTAGGCCCCGCACTCGGCGAGGGCGGCGACGGCCAGCCCGTTCCAGGCGGCGACGACCTTGTCGTCCCGGCCGGGCGCGGGCCGCCCGCCGCGGGCGGCGAGCAGCCTGGCCCTGATGTCCGCGACCTGCCGCGCGTCGAGGCCGGCTCCGCCCGGCGGCAGTTGCAGCACGGACTTCCCGTGCTCGAAGGTCCCTTCCTCCGTCACCCCGAACCAGGCGGCGGCGAGCTCCCCGTCCCGCTCCCCCAGCACCTGCCGGAGCTCCTGCGGGGTCCAGGCGTAGTAGGCGCCCTCGACGTGCGCGCCGGTGACGGGGTCCTCGCTGTCGGCGTCGAGCGCGGAGGCGAAGCCGCCCTCGCCGGTGCGCAGCTCACGGACCATGAAGTCGGCGGTCTCGACGGCCACCCGCCGCGCGAGCTCCGATCCGGTGGCCCGCCACAGGTGCGCGTACACGCGGCAGAGCAGCGCATTGTCGTACAGCATCTTCTCGAAGTGCGGTACGACCCACTCCCGGTCCACGGAGTAGCGCGCGAACCCGCCCCCGATCTGGTCGTAGATCCCGCCCCGGGCCATGGCCTCGCAGGTGTCGGCGGCCATCTGCAGGGCCCCCTGCGAACCGGTGCGGGCATGGTGGCGCAGCAGGAACTCCAGCACCATGGACGGCGGGAACTTCGGCGCCCCGCCGAAGCCGCCCCGGCTCTCGTCGTACTCCCGCGTCAGCCCGAGCAGGGCCTGCGCGAGCTCCTCGGGCCCGGGCGTGCCGGCCTTCCCGTAGTCCAGCTGCCGGCCCGCGAGGTCCCGTACGATCCGCCGCGCGACCTCGGCGACCTCCTCGGGCCGCCCGGTCCACGCGGTCCGCACGCCTTCGAGCACCTGTGTGAAGGAGGGCATGCCGTGCCGGGGCTCGGGCGGGAAGTAGGTGCCGAAGTAGAACGGCTCGGCTTCGGCGTTCATGAACACCGTCATCGGCCATCCGCCCTGCCCGGTGGCGGCCTGCACGGCCTCCATGTAGACGGCGTCGATGTCGGGGCGCTCTTCGCGGTCCACCTTGATGTTGACGAAGTGTTCGTTCATGTACACGGCGGTCGGTTCGTCCTCGAAGGACTCGTGGGCCATGACGTGACACCAGTGACAGGCGGAGTATCCGACCGACAGCAGAACAGGCACGTTGCGGCGCCGCGCCTCGTCGAAAGCCTCCGGTGACCAGGGCCACCAGTCGACGGGATTGTCCGCGTGCTGAAGCAGATACGGCGAGGTCACACCAGCCAACCGGTTCATACGAACCAGCCTCTCACAGCGCCTGGCGCGACCTCGGGCGGCTCGACACCCCGGAACAGTAGGCTGACCGCAGCAGCGCCGGACCTGCCGAGGCTCATCGAAGGAGGTACGCCATGGCCGCCGAGATGGTGGCGCCCGCGTGGATGCATTCACAGATCAGCGCGGAGCAGTACGACTCCTGGTCCGAGGAGCAGTGCGCCGGCATCGAGATCGTGGACGGGATGGTCGTCGTGAGCCCGAGCGCCTCCAAGCGGCACAACCGGCTGGCCCGGGTCCTGGCCAATGCCTTGGACGCCGCCGCGGGCCCGGACTGGAACGCGGACACGGACTTCGACGTCCGCCTGCAGGATGTTCCGCTCACCAATCGCCGTCCGAACGTCATCGTCTACCGGGCGGAGACCATCGACCTCACGCCCACCCGCCCCGAGCACGTACTCCTGGTCGTCGAGGTGGTGTCGCCCGGTTCGGAGACCACTGACCGGATCGTGAAGGTGGACCAGTACGCCAAGGCCGGCATCCCCTTCTACTGGCGCGTCGAACAGGCCGCCACCGGTGTCCCGATCGTCTACACCTACGTCCTCGACCCCGCGACCACGGTGTACAGGGACGGCGAGGTGTTCACCGGCGTGATCAAAGCTGCCGCCCCCTTCCCCGTCACCGCCGATCTGGGAGCCGTCTGACCGGAGGCCCCCTTCGGGGAGCGGGGGCCGCGCAGCTGGCCGTGCGCGACCGTTCGCGCTCCAACTCCCTCTGAACTAGCTCAGATTCCTCGCACTCCCGACCGTCCCGACGGACACTTGGGCACGGTGCCGGAGCTCTCTGAGGGGGATGCCGATGCGTGACAGCCATCGCGGCGAGGCCGAACGGCTGCTGGAGCGGGCCGTGGACGACGAGGCCCGGCGGGGCGCCGGTGGCGCGGCCGGGACTGCCGAGGCCAAGGCGGCACTGCTCGCGCGGGGCAGGGAGGCGCTGGACTCGTTCGCGGCGAGCGCGGCCGAGGAGTACGGGGCGTACGTGAGCGCCCTGGACGAGGCGGCGAGCGGCGACGCATCGCTCGGCGAGGCCTTCCGGCGCGCGAACCTCTCGACGGCCCTGCTGGTGACGGCGGTCGCGGCGGCTTCGGCCGTCGGTGCCGACCTGGCCTTCGGCGTGGCGGCCGGCACCGCGCTGACCGCCGGCGCCGTGGTCGGCGTGGCCGGGGCGACGGCGACCGTGGCCAAGGTGACGGCCCTGCACCTGCCGGCCGCGAACCGGCGGGCCGGGGAGCTGGGGCGGCCCGGCGGGACGGAACAGCTGAAGCTCCAGTGGCTGTCGGCGCTGGAGGTGCGGGGGGTCCGGCCGTTCCTGGAGCAGCAGCGCAAGGTGGCCGTCGCCGCCCGCTCCGCGCAGAAGGTGAACGGGAACGCCAACGGCGGGCGGCCCCAGCTGATCGGGGCCAACCGCAGTGCCGAGGCCCGCCGGCGGAGCATGCTGGAGCAGTCCTTCGGACAACTTCCGCTGCTGGACGACGTGTTCGTGGGGCGGAAGGCGGAGCTGGAGCGGATCGCGCAGTGGGTGCGCAGCGCCCGGGCCAGTACCGAGACCCGTCCGGTGGTCGTGGTGCTGCACGGTGAGCCCGGGGTGGGCCGGACCACGCTGGCACTGCGCGCGGCGCACGCGCTGCGGGACCAGTTCCGGGGCGCCTGCGTGGTGGACCTGCGCGGCGGTGGTGCGACCGAGAGCCCGCTGCCGACGCGGGAGGCACTGCTGCACCTGATGAACCGGCTGGGTGCGCCGCGCGAGCAGCTGCTGTTCCGGGAGGGTTCCTCGGCCGACCAGCAGGTGCGCAGGCTCGGCGAGTTGTACCACCTGCACTTGCAGGGCACGCCGGTGACGGTCGTCCTGGACGATGCCGTGGACACCGCCCAGGTGCGGATGCTGGTGCCGGAGCGCTCCGAGAGCCTGGTCCTGGTCACGGCGCGGGAGCCGCTGGACCTGCCTGGGGACCTGGCGGCCTGGGTGTACCAGCTGCCGGTGGCCCGGCTCGCGGGGGAGGCGGCCGCCGAGCTGGTGGAGGCGGTGGCCGCCGCGTACGAGGTCCCGAACGGCGAGCAGGCCGCAGGAGGGCTGCTCCCGCTGGGCGCCGGCCTGCCGCTCGCGCTGCGCGTCCTGGCGCCCCTCGGGAACGCGCGGGTCGCCCTGGACACCTCCCGGGACACCCCGGAAACCCCTCGGGTCGCCCCGGCCGCCCCGGAAACCCCGGACACCCCTCCGGCCGCCCTGGCCGCCCCGGACGCCCCGGACGCCCCGGACGCCCCCGGAGGCTCGCTGGAGGCCGCCCTCGATCTGGCCTACGCGGCCCTGCCCGAGGAGCGTCGCCGGCTGCTGCGCCGGCTCACGCTGGCCGGGCGGGCCTCGCTCGGTGCGGCGGCCGCGGCGGCGTTGATCGACGCCGACCAGGTGGAGGCCGGGCGGCTGCTGCGGGAGCTGGCGCGCGGGGGGCTGCTGGACCACGTGCGCGCCGACCGGTTCCGGATGCACGACGCGGTGCGCGCGTACGCGGCCGGACGCCTCGCGCGCGACGAGGACCGGGCCGGGGCCGCGGCCGCGCACGAGCGGCTGATCCGCACGTACGCGCAGCTCGCCGACTCGGTGATCCGGATGGTCGACGGGAAGATGTCCACGCGCGCGAACGCCCTGTCCAGGACGAGCACGGTCGGCGGGCACGGCTTCGTCTCCCTCGACGCGGCACTGCGCTGGCTGGACGACGAGTCGAGCTTCATCACGGCGGCGCTGCGCCACACCGAGGGCGTGGACCAGCAGGCGGTCCTCGACCTGCTGGGCGCGCTCTGCGACTTCTGCCTGCTGCGCGGTGACCTGTACCGGCTGGGCGAGATCAACGAACTCACCCAGGCGGTCGACCAGGGGCTGCTGGTCCGCTCGGTGCAGTGGCGCACGGGCATCGCGGCCCGTCAGCTCGGTGAGCTGGACAAGGCCCGCACCACGCTGACGTCGGTGGTGGACCAGTACATGGAGGCGCACCAGGAGGCGGGCGCGGGCATGGCGCTGGTGTCGCTCGGCATCACCCTGCACCACCAGGGCAACCTCCCGGAGGCCGCGGCCCGCATCCGCGAGGCGCTCGTGCTCCAGGCTCCGGAGGAGCTGGCGGGCGACCGCGCGTGGGGTCTGCACGCGCTCGCCGCGGTCGAGCGCGACCGCACGCACCTCGCGGAGGCGCTGCGGCTGCTGCGCGAGTCCCTCGCCCTGCACCGGGAGAGCGAGAGCGTGCACGGTGAGGCCTGGGCGCACCTCCAGCTCGGACAGGTGTTCCTGCGCCTGGGCGAGGTGGTGCGCGCGGAGGTGGAGCTGAGCCTCGCCCTGGAGCTGTACGGGCGCACGCGCGACGACCGGGGTGAGGCGTGGGCGCTGACGCAGCTGGGCCGGGCGCGGGTGGTCGCGGGGGACCCGGGGCCGGCCCTGGAGCGGCTGCGCGACGCGCTGGCACGCCACCGGGCGTCCGAGGACGCCCGCGGCGAGGCGTGGACGCTGTACTACCTCGGCCAGGCCCTGGAGGAGGCCGGGGAGCGGGACCGGGCGGTGCGGGAGCTGGAGCGGGCCCGCACGATGTTCTCCCGGATGCGGGACGTGTACGGGCTGGCCCATGCCCGCCACCACTCGGGCCGGGTGACGCGCGACCAGCGCGCGGCCCAGACCGGGAACCTGAGGAACTCCGGCTTCGCCCGCCAGCTCCTGGTGGACGCCCGGGCGGACTTCCGGCGCATCGGTCTGGCGCACGGGGAGGCGTGGACCTGCGTGGAGCTCGCCATCGTCGACGCGGGCAACGCGCGCATCGCGCAGGCCCTCGACCTGTGCGAGGAAGCGGTGCGGCTGTTCATCTCCTACGGGGACCGCCGCGGCGAGGACTGGGCGCGTTTCCTGCGCTGCACGCTCCTGCCCTACGCCCTTCCCGCCGCGCCCGACGAGGCGCGCACGGAACTGGCCCGGCTCTCCGCCGCCCCCCACCCGATGCGGGACGGCCGGCTCGAGGACTGCCTGGACACCTACGCCGTGGTCCTCGCCCGCGGCGTGGACCCCTCGGAGGGCTGGCAGGCCTGGCGGCTGTCGCTGGTGCCGAATCTGCACTCGCGGGAAATCATGGGCATCCCGGTGCCGCTGCCCGAGGGGTGACGAGCGGGCGCTCCCCGGCCCCGGGGCGCCGCCCGCACCTCGGCGCCGCGCGCACCGGCGCCAGCGCGCACGCGGAAGTTCCGCCGCCCCGTCGTTCGACGGGCGGGGCGGCGGTCGCGCGAAGGGCCGTGCCTACGGGGCCCCGGTGCCGTCCGCGGCGGCCGGGGCGGGCTCGGGGGCTTCCTTGAAGTCGACGCGGCCCATGTGCCGGCTCATGGACTTCATCAGGCCCCACACCCCGAGGGCGAGGGCGGCGAACACGATGAATCCCAGGAGTCCCGGGGTCACCTTGTTCTTGTCGAAGGTGTCGCCGGCCAGCGGAAGGAGCTGGGCGATTGCTGCCTGCGTAGCGCTCATAGCTACGCATTCTCCCGGATGCCCGCGAAGAGGTCGGACTCGGGGAGGGAAGTGTCCACGAGGGACTTCGCGAGCTCGTACTCCTCGGTCGGCCAGACCTCCTTCTGGATCTCCATGGGCACGGTGAACCAGCCGCCGTCCGGGTCGATCTGCGTGGCGTGCGCGATGAGCGCCTTGTCGCGGATCTCGAAGAAGTCGGCGCAGGGCACGTGCGTGGTGAGGGTCCGCTCCGCGCGCTGGAACTCCTTCCACCGCTCCAGCCACTCCCCGTACGGGGAGTCCAGGCCGCGCGAGAGGAGCGCCTCGTGGAGGGCGACGGTGCGCGGCTTGTTGAAGCCCTGGTTGTAGTAGAGCTTCTGCGGCTGGTAGGCCGGGCCGAACTCGGCCTCCGGGTACTTCTCGGTGTCGGCCGCGTGCTCGAAGGCCACCATCGAGATCTTGTGGGTCATGATGTGGTCGGGGTGCGGGTAGCCGCCGTTCTCGTCGTACGTGGTGACGACGTGCGGCCGGAAGGCGCGGATCTTCTTCACCAGGACGCCGGCGGCCTCGTCGAGGTCGGCCAGGGCGAAGCAGCCGTCGGGCAGCGGCGGCAGCGGGTCGCCCTCGGGCAGTCCGGAGTCGACGTATCCCAGCCACTCCTGGTCGACGCCGAGGATCTCGCGGGCCTCGTCCATCTCCTTGGCCCGGACCTCGTGGATGTTCTCCTCGATGTACTTGTCGCCCTGGAGCTTGGGATTCAGGACGGAACCGCGCTCGCCACCGGTGCAGGTCACCACCAGTACGGCCACCCCCTCGGACACGTACTTGGCCATGGTGGCCGCGCCCTTGCTCGACTCGTCGTCGGGGTGGGCGTGGACGGCCATCAGTCGAAGCTGCTCGGTCAAGACAGGATCCTCTTTGAGTCGTCAGGGCGGGCGCCTTCTATAGTGACCGAATCGGGGGGTGGAAAAATTCCGGGGGGTCGCCCCGGAACGCGACGGTGTCCACCCACCTCGAAGGGAACGAGCGATGAGCGCGGTGCGCGAAGGACTGCCCGAGGGCCGCTACGGCCGGTCGGCGGACGAGCGTGCGGACCGCGGGCTCAAGATCGTGGGCTCGGTCCTGGGGGCCGGACTGCTCGGGGTGGTCGGCTGGATCGGCTGGGGCTACGTCGCCGGGCACAGCGTCAGCGCCGAGGTCATCAAGTTCAAGGTGGTCTCCGACACCGCGGTCGACGTGCACCTGGAGGTGCGCAAGGAGGCCTCGGTCACCGGGGTGTGCACGCTGAGCTCGCAGGACGAGGAGCACGGCGAGGTGGGCCGCGCCGACTTCACGTTCGCGCAGGACGACGAGCGCGTGGACGAGGTCGTCACGCTGAAGACGACCGGCCGGGCCACGATGATCGAGCTGATCGGCTGCCGCCCGGCCGGCTCCGCGAACTGAAACCGGACGGCCGGACCTGGAACCGGAGGCCGGACCTGAAACCGGGGCCGGACCTGGAACCGGGGGCCGGACGCACCGCTCACGACGGGCAACACGCCGGGCCGCAGCGGAACCACTCGTTCCGCAGAGTCCGGTTCCTCCGGCTTCGTCACCGGGCCCCGACGCACTTCACACGCCCTGTGTCCTCCCCCTTCTCCTCCCGAATTGTTAGGCTCGTGGTTTCGTCCGCCGCTGGCGGCTTTGTAGTCCCCTGTACCGACGAGGAGCACCCGTGACCCAGACGAGCGAGAGCGTCACCTGGCTGACCCAGGCGGCGTACGACCAGCTGAGGGCCGAGCTGGATTACCTCTCTGGTCCCGCACGCACGGAGATCACGATCAAGATCGCCGCTGCGCGCGAGGAAGGTGACCTCCGCGAGAACGGCGGTTACCACGCGGCCAAGGAGGAGCAGGGCAAGCAGGAGCTCCGCATCCGCCAGCTCACGCAGCTCCTGGAGAAGGCCAAGGTCGGCACGGCCCCCGCCGCCGAGGGCGAGGTGGCCCCCGGCACCCTCGTCAAGATCGCCTTCGACGGCGACGAGAACGACACCATGGAGTTCCTGCTGGCCTCGCGCGAGTACGCGTCCTCGGACTTCGAGACGTACTCCCCGCAGTCCCCGCTGGGCACCGGCGTGATGGGCAAGAAGATCGGCGAGGACGCCCAGTACGAGCTGCCCAACGGCAAGCACGCCTCCGTCAGGATCTTGGACGTCAAGCCCTTCACCGGCTGATCACCCCCTTCGTGGAATTCGCCCCGCCGGGCCTCGGCCCGGCGGGGCGAAGTGCTTCCCCGGGCGGGAACGGGGCCCGGAGCCGTCGCCCTACGCCGTCGCGGAGCGGTACTTGCGCACCGCCAGGGTGCGGAAGGCCACGATGATCAGCACCGACCAGATGATCGACGCGGTGACCGGGTGCTGCATCGGCCACGCCGCCGGGGTCGGGTAGCCCTCCGGAAGGTTGCCGAAGAGCTGCCGGGCCGCCTGGACGGTGGCGCTGAAGGGGTTCCACTCCGCGATGTGCCGCAGGAACGTCGGCATGTTGTCGGAGGGAACGAAGGCGTTCGAGATGAACGTCAGCGGGAAGAGCCAGATCAGCCCGCCCGAGGTGGCCGCCTCCGGGGTGCGCACCGACAGGCCGATCAGGGCCCCGATCCAGGAGAACGCGTACCCGAGCAGGAGCAGCAGGGCGAAGCCGCCGAGGACCTCGCCGGCGCTGGTGTGGGTGCGCCAGCCGACGAGCAGCGCCACGATCGCCAGGACGACGAGCGTGAGGCTGGTCTGGACGAGGTCGGCGAGGGTGCGGCCGGTCAGGACCGCACCGCGGGCCATGGGCAGGGAGCGGAAGCGGTCGATGAGGCCCTTGTGCATGTCGTCCGCGATGCCCGCGCCCGCGCCGGCCGTGGCGAAGGTGACGGTCTGGGCGAAGATGCCCGCCATCAGGAACTCGCGGTAGGCGGCGGGCGAGGTGCTGCCGCCGACGGATATGGACCCGCCGAAGACGTAGCTGAACAGGACGACGAACATCACCGGCTGGATCACGCCGAAGATGATCATCTCGGGGATCCTGGACATGCGGATCAGGTTCCGCTTGGCGATGACCAGGGAGTCCTTGGCTCCCTGGACGAGCCCGCCGCGCGGGCGGGGCGCCAACGGGTTCGGGGTCGCTGCCGTGAGGGTCATGCGGCCTTCTCCTTACGGGCCTTGCGGCCGGCCTTGGCGTCGGCGGCGGGCGCCGCGTCGTCGGCCTCCGCGTCCGCGAGCTGCGCCGCGTGGCCGGTGAGGGAGATGAACACGTCGTCCAGGGTGGGGCGGCGCAGACCGATGTCGTCGATCTCGATGCCGCGCCCGTCCAGCTCGCGGATGACCTCCGCGAGCAGCTTGGCGCCGCCGGAGACCGGCACGGTCAGCTTGCGGGTGTGCTCCTCGACGGTGGCCTCGCCCTTGCCGAAGCCGGCGAGGACCTCGCGGGCGCCCGCCATGTGGCCGCGCTCGTGCACGACCACCTCCACGCACTCGCCGCCCGTCCGGGCCTTGAGCTCGTCGGAGGTGCCCCGCGCGATGACCTTGCCCTGGTCGACCACGCAGATGTCGTGCGCGAGGTGGTCGGCCTCCTCCAGGTACTGCGTGGTGAGCAGCAGGGTGGTGCCGCCCGCGACGAGCTCCTGGATGATGCCCCACAGCGCCTGGCGGTTGCGGGGGTCGAGGCCGGTGGTGGGCTCGTCCATGAACATCACGGGCGGGCTGACGACGAGGGCCGCCGCGAGGTCGAGGCGCCGGCGCATGCCGCCGGAGTACGTCTTGGCGGTGCGGTCGGCGGCGTCGCCGAGGCTGAACCGCTCCAGGAGTTCGGCCGCGCGGACCTTCGCGGCCTTGGCGCTCATCTGGTAGAGCCGGCCGACCATCTGGAGGTTCTCGCGGCCGGTCAGGTATTCGTCCACGGCGGCGAACTGGCCGGAGAGGCCGATCGAGCGGCGGACCTCGTTGGGGTGCTTGAGTACGTCGATGCCCGCGACGACGGCCTTGCCGCTGTCGGGCTGGAGGAGGGTGGTCAGAACGCGCACGGCCGTGGTCTTGCCCGCCCCGTTCGGGCCGAGCAGGCCGAGGACGGTGCCTTCGGGGACATCGAGGTCCACGCCGTCCAGAGCCCGTACCTCCCCGAAGGTCTTGACCAGTCCTTCAGCGTAGATGGCGCCTGGCATAGGGATTCTCCCAGTGCGGATCGAGCCGATCAGAATCGTTGTTCTTCCGCGCGGATCCGCGCGGATCCGCGCGGATCCTAGGGTCGCCGGGTGGGGGCACCCGGCCGAACGGGCGAAGAGTAACGCGTCATATCGTGTTCCGCCAGGCGGTGCGGGACAGCATGCGATCCGACCGGACCGGCCGGGTCCCGGGGCTAACCCATGACCTTGTACCCCGCGCCGTGCAGCGACCGCGCGACCTCCGCGCAGTGCTCCTGCCCCTTCGTCTCCAGGTGCAGTTCCACCTCCACCTCCGTGAGCCCGAGCCGCGGATCGGTCCGTACGTGGCTCACGTCCAGCACATTGGCGTCCACCGCCGACAGCACTCCCAGCAGACCGGCCAGCGCCCCCGGCCGGTCGGCCACGCGCAGCCGCAGCGACAGGTAGCGGCCGGCCGCCGCCATGCCGTGGCGCAGGATCCGCTGCAAGAGCAGCGGATCGACGTTTCCGCCGGACAGGACCGCGACCACCGGACCGTCGCCGTACCGCTCGGGCTCGCTCAGCAGCGCGGCCACCGAGCTGCACCCGGCCGGCTCGACCACCATCTTCGCCCGCTCCAGACAGAGCAGCAGGGCGCTGGAGAGCGCGTCCTCCGACACGGTACGGACGTCGTCGAGCAGTTCGCCGATGATTTTGAAGGGGACGTCGCCGGGCCGCCCGACCTTGATGCCGTCGGCCATCGTGACCGGGTCGTCGATCGACACCGGGTGCCCGACCTTCAGCGAGGGCGGGTACGCGGCCGCGCCCGCCGCCTGGACGCCGATCACCCGCACGTCGGGCCGCAGCGCCTTCACCGCGACGGCGACGCCCGCCGCGAGCCCTCCGCCGCCGATGCCGACCAGGATCGTGCGCACCTCCGGGCACTGCTCCAGGATCTCCAGGCCGACCGTGCCCTGTCCCGCGACGATGTCGCGGTGGTCGAAGGGGTGGATGAACACCGCCCCGGTGCGGTCCGCGTACTCCTGGGCGGCGGCGAGGGTCTCGTCCACCACCTGCCCGTGCATCCGCACCTCGGCGCCGTAGTCCTGGGTCGCGGCCACCTTCGGCAGCGGCGCCCCGACCGGCATGAACACCGTCGAGCGGACCCCGAGGAGCGAGGAGGCCAGGGCGACGCCCTGGGCGTGGTTGCCGGCACTGGCGGCCACGACCCCGGCGGCGCGCTGCTCGGGGCGCAGGCCGGCGATGCGCACGTACGCGCCGCGCAGCTTGAAGGAGCCGGTGCGCTGCAGGTTCTCGCACTTGAGGTGGACCGGGGAGCCGATGAGGGAGGAGAGGTACCGGCTGCCCTCCATCGCGGTCGTCCGGGACACGCCGGAGAGCATCTTCTGGGCTCCCCTGACGTCGTCGAGGATGACCTGCGGAACGGGCTGCGGCACGCGGTAGTTCATGCGGTCAGTCTCGCAGCCGGTCCGCCGTGCGGCGCGGGACGCAAGGAGGAGCACCGTGCGGACGACCGCCCGCGAGGGGCCGGATCCCGCCGTCCGGGACGGCCCGTGCCCGGGGTCGCGCACGGGCCGTATCAGTTCTCGTACGAGGAGTACGAGCCGCCGCACGGCCGCGTACTCTGTCCCCCATCCTTGTCGGCCCCACGCGAAGAGAGCCCACGGCCATGCCCTCCACCTCGGCCAGTTCCGACCTGCCCGCACCGGCCGAAGCGCCCGCGGAAGCCGGCCTCCTCGACGCGCTCCAGCACCAGGTGGCGGTCTTCGCCCGGCGCGCCGAGCAGACCCGCCTGGGCGGGGTCGGCCAGGCCCGCAACTCCATGGACCGGGCCGCGTACCTGCTGCTGAACCGGCTCGACCTGGAAGGCCCGATGGGCGTCAAGGCGCTCGCCGGCGGTATGGGCATCGACTCCTCGACCGTCACCCGCCAGGTCGCGCCGCTCGTCGACAGCGGCCTGGTCAAGCGGACGTCGCACCCCGAGGACGGGCGGGCCGTGGTGCTCGCGCTGTCCGCGCGCGGGCTGGCGCGGCTGGAGGAGGTCCGCTCCTCGCGGCGCGAGCTGATGGCCCGGGTGACGGACGGCTGGGAGGCGCAGGAGCGCGAGTCGTTCACCGCTCTGCTGACCCGCTTCAACGTGTCGCTGTCCGAGCTGATGTCGGCCGGGTCCGAGGCCGGGTCCGACCCGAGCGCCGCCGCCGGCCCCGCCTCCTGATCCCGGTGCTGCCGACCTCTTGACCGGGGTGGTCCCACCGGCCGCACTATGTGGTCTGTGGACCACGGGCCGGGCCCTTACGCGGAGTTCGAAGCCTTCGTCGCTGGTGCGGCGGGGCGGCTCCTGCGCGTCGCGATCCTTCTCACGGCCGAGCCCGACACGGGCGCGGCCGGGGCGGCCGACGCTCCCGCCGCGCGCGGCCTCCTCGGGGACGCGCTGGCCCGTACGTACGCGAACTGGCGCAGGCTGCGCGGGGACGACCCGTACGACCACACCCGCCAGGAGCTGTGCGCCGCCTTCCTCCGCACCGGCCGCCGCCACCACGGCGGCAGCGGGGTACTGGCCCGGCTGGGTCCGCTCGAGCGCCTCGTGCTGGTCCTGCGGATCTACGAGGGGGTCGCGGAGGAGGTCACCGCGGCGCAGCTGGGGCTGCCGCCCGAGCGGGTGAGGGCGCTCTGCAACCGGTCCGTGGCCCAGCTGCGGGGCGCTCCCGCGTCCGGTGGGGCTCCGGCGGCTGCCGGGCCGGCTGCGGCGGATGCCGCATGAGCCGCCCGGAACCCAGGGAGGTGCAGGTCAGACGACTCCTGGAGGGGCCGTACCCGACGGTGCCGACCGGGCTGGCGGCGGGCGCGGCCGCACGCGGGGACCGGATGCTGCGGCGGCGCCGGGTGCTGCGCCGCATCGGCTGGACGGTGCTCCTCGCGGCCGCGGTGGCCTTCGTGGTCTGGGCTTCGCTGACCCACCCGTGGGCGACCCCGTCGAGCGGGACGTCCCCGCCGTGGCGCGACGGGTGAGCACCGGCGGCCGACGGCACCGGGGACCGGGCGCCGGCCGGAGCCCGTCGCCCGGACGCCGGGAAGCGGGGAAGCCCGGGAGCGGGCGCCGGGTGTCGGCGCCCGCGCCCGCGCCTCGGCCTAGCCCAGCGCCTGGGTCAGGTCCGCGATCAGGTCGTCCGCGTTCTCGATGCCGACCGAGACACGGATCAGGTCCGCCGGCACCTCCAGGGCCGAGCCGGCCACGGAGGCGTGGGTCATCCGGCCCGGGTGCTCGATGAGGGACTCCACGCCGCCCAGGGACTCGGCCAGCGTGAAGATCTTGGTGCGGGCGCAGAGCGCGACGGCCTCCTCCTCGCCGCCGGCGACCTGGAAGGAGACCATCCCGCCGAAGTTGCGCATCTGCTTGGCGGCGATCTCGTGGCCCGGGTGCTCGGGCAGGCCCGGGTAGAGCACCTTGGTGACCTTCGGGTGGCGCTGGAGCACCTCGACGATCTTGGCGGCGTTCTCCGCGTGCCGGTCCATGCGGACGGCCAGCGTCTTGATGCCGCGCAGCACGATCCAGGAGTCGAAGGGGCCGGCCACCGCGCCCATGGCGTTCTGGTGGTAGGCCAGCTCCTCGCCCAGCGCCGCGTCGGCGGTGACGAGCGCGCCGCCCACGACGTCGGAGTGCCCGCCCATGTACTTGGTCAGCGAGTGCACGACCACGTCCGCGCCGAGCGCGAGGGGCTGCTGGAGGTAGGGGGACGCGAAGGTGTTGTCCACGACCAGCTTGGCGCCGGCCGACCGCGCGATGCCGGCGACCATGGCGATGTCGGTGATGCCGAGGAGCGGGTTGGAGGGCGTCTCGACCCAGATGACCTTGGTCTTCGGGGTGAGGGCGGCCCGTACTGACTCCGCGTCGGAGGTGTCGGCCACCGACCACTCGACGCCCCAGCGGGAGACGACCTTCGCGAAGAGGCGGAAGGTGCCGCCGTAGGCGTCGTTCGGGATGACCACGTGGTCGCCCGGGGAGAGCAGCGTGCGGAGCAGGCAGTCCTCGGCGGCGAGCCCGGACGCGAAGGCGAGGCCGCGCCGGCCGCCCTCCAGCGCCGCGAGGTTCTCCTCCAGCGCGGTGCGGGTCGGGTTGGCGCTGCGGCTGTACTCGTAGCCGCCGCGCAGGCCGCCCACCCCGTCCTGCTTGTACGTGGAGACCTGGTAGATCGGCGGTACGACCGCGCCGGTCTGCGGGTCCGCCGTGTTGCCCGCGTGGATCGCACGGGTCTCGAAGCTCTGGTGCTCGTGGCTTTCGTCGCTCATGGCCCGATGCTAATGCCCGGCGGCCCCCGTCCTCCTCTCTCCCCCGTCGCGCTGACCCGCCCGTATTGGCGTTCGTACGGGTGGGTCTGGTTCGCTGGGGGGCATGGAGATTCTGTGGTTCCTGCTCGCGATGGGCCTGCTCTTGGCCGCCGTCGGACCGTACATTCGGCGCAAGCGCGGCGGCCTGCGCATGGTCGCACCCGGCAGCCCCGACGCCGCCGACCCCGCGGACTACGGATTCGCCCTCCAGGAGGAGCTCGACATCCGGATCCCCGGGCCGGACCAGGACCTGATGGACGCCCTCGACAACGTGCGGATCACCGGGCGGTGGCAGGCCGCGTCCCAGTTGCTGGCCGGTACGCCGACGGAGGGCGAGGTGCGCTGGCAGCGCGTCCAGGCCTTCGCCGGCTCGGCGGCGCTGGAGCTCGCCCGGGAACCCGGGCTGGGCGCGCAGTGGCTGAAGGCGTGGCGGCTGGAGGCGCCGAAGGACGCGGGCGGCGCACAGGTGCACGCCGAGCTGCTGGCCCAGCAGATGGCGCGGCGGCCGGAGGGCATGGCCGACACCGACCTCCGGATCATCGCGGAGGAGGCCCGGGAGTCCTGCCGCACGGCCGCGCTGCTGGCCCCCGGCGACCCGGTCCCGTACATCGTCGAACTGGCCGTCGCCCGGGTGCTGCACTACCCGGAGGCCGAGTACGACGCACTGTGGGCGAAGATCATCGACCGGGCGCCGCAGCACATGGGCGCGCACCTGGCCGCGCTGAACTACTGGTGCGCGAAGTGGCACGGTTCCCGGGAGAAGGCCGACGCCTTCACCCACTACGCGGCGGCGCGCGCCCCGCAGGGCTCGCTGCTCTCGGCGCTGCCGCTCTTCGCACTGTACGAGCACATCCCCGACGTGGTCCTGATCCGCAGTTTCCACCAGAGCGCAGCGGTGACGCGGGCGGTGGAGGGCGCGCTGTACGCGGTCCACCACGCGCGTTCCGACGACCCGATGCTGGCGCACGTACGGCACCTGCTGCTGCTGTTCCTGGTCGGCGGCGAGCGGTGGGCGGAGGCGATGGACCAGGTCCGCCACGTCGACGGCTACGTCGGCGCCCTCCCCTGGTCGGCCGACCCGGACCCGGCGGCCTCGTACGCGGTCTACCGCGCCCTGGCGGTGGCCGGCTACGAGGCGAACGGCGGCTCCCCGGCGACGCTGCCGCACTGACGGCGGCCCGCGGACTCGCGGCAGCGGCCGGGCAACGGCCCACGGCAACGGCTTCACGGCAACGGCCGCCCCTCCCGGAAGGGAGGGGCGGCCGTCGTCATGCCGTGGTGCTGTCAGGTGTTACGGGTGGGTCAGGGTGCCGCGTCCAGGGTGGGGACCGGAAGCGGCGCGGTGGCCAGCGCCGTGATGCTCCAGCGCTGTGCGGCGGAGCCGTTGCAGTCGTACAGCCACAGCTGGCGGCCCGGCGTGAGGTCGTAGTTGCCGAGGTCCACGCACCGGCCGGAGACCGGGTTGTAGATCGAGCCGTCGGCACGGGGCACGAACGTCTGGGCCGGCGTCGGCGTACCGCCGCAGGTCCGCAGTTCGAGCAGCGTGGTGTTGGCCGTTCCCGCGTTGGCCGCGTTCACGCACTTGCCCTGGATCCGCAGGGAGCCGTCCGCACGGACCGAGAAGTCCTGGGCGACGGTGCCGTTGCAGCCCGCGATCTGGATCTTGTTGCCGTCGTCGGTCCGGGCGTAGTCGTTGTCGGCGCAGGAGCCCGGCGCCTCGGTGAGCGAGATCCGGCCCACGGCCGACGGGGCGGTCGGCGCGGCCGCGTAGTTGTAGGCGGCGAAGTCGCTGACGCCGCCGTTCAGGACGTCGGCGCCGGCGCCGGCGACCTTGTACCGGCCGAAGACGATCGGACCGCTGGGCGCGGGGCTGGTGGACGCCGGGTGGTAGCCGCTGCTGGCGAGGACGCCGTTGGCGTAGAGGCTCATCATCCCGCTGCCGGCGTTGTAGACGGCGGTCAGGCGGGTCCAGGTGTCAGGGGTCCAGCGGGCCGCCTGGCTGCTGAAGGTGGTGAAGTCGAAGGGCCAGGCTCCGCCCTGCGCGTTGGCCATGCCGAAGTGCCACTGACCGGAGGCCTTGTCGGCCCAGATCATGAAGGAACTGTTCTGGGTGCCGTCCTGGCTGACGACCATGGCGGTCGTGGGACCGCCCGGCGTCGAACCGGGCTTGGCCCAGAGGGAGACGGTGAAGCTCTTGCGGGTGTCGACCCCCGGGCCGGTGGTGGGGGGGCCGGTGGTGGTGATGGTGGACCCGGCGCCGCCGAACGCCGCGTACTTGGTGCTGCGGCCCTCGATGGTCTCGGTGGGGAAGGTGACGGCGCCCGCGGTGGTACCCGGGTTCTTGTTGCCACCCGCGCTGGGAGTGCTGGTGCCCGTGACGGCGTTCAGCTTCCACTGGTAGGTGGGGGCGTTGAGGCTGCCCTGGAGGGTGAAGGCGGGGGCGATGCCGGTGACGGTGGGGTAGAGGACCGAGGTGCCGTTGGGGGCGGTGCCGAGGCCGTTGAAGGAGACGAGCTGCTGGTCCTTGTCGACGGCCCAGAGGTCGGGGATCTTGTCGCCGTTGAGGT
>NZ_JBEXOV010000129.1:0-17755 GCF_040611715.1 Streptomyces sp. NPDC006544
TCACATGAGGGTGACGCGCATCCCGCCCTCTGCCAGCACCTCGAGTACGGTGGCCACCACCTCGTACGACCCGCCGTGCGGCGCCAAGACGCGGGCCAGCCCCGAGTCCACGACGATCCGTACGCCGGGCACGGTCAGGCTGGACTCCGCGACGGCGGTGGACAGGATGACCCTGCGGTGCGCGGCCGGGGACAGCGCGGCGTCCTGGACGGCGGCCGGGGCGTGGCCGTGGATCTGGAGGACCTCCGCGTCGACCCCCGCGAGCTGTCCGGCGACCCGGGCGATCTCTCCGACGCCGGGCAGGAAGCACAGCACGTCGCCGGAACGTTCCGCCAGTGCCCGCCGGACCACCGAGGCCACGTGCGTCAGCTGCGCCGGGTCCACCCGCATCCCGTGCGGCGGCCGGACCGGCCGGGCGGGCGGCGCCCATACGGTCTCCACCGGGTAGGAGACGCCGGCGGCCTCCACCACGGGCGCGCCGTCGGGGCCGCCGTGACCGAGCACCCGGGCCCAGCCGGCCGCGTCGGTGGTCGCCGAGGCCGCGAGGAGGCGCAGCTCCGGGCGCAGGGTCGCGCGGACGTCGAGGAGGAAGGCGGCGACGGTGTCGGCGTCCAGGTGCCGCTCGTGGCATTCGTCGAGGATCACGACGTCGACCCCGGAGAGTTCCTGGTCCCGCTGGAGCCGCTGGAGCAGCACGCCGGTGGTGACCACCTCGACCAGCGTTCCGGGGCCGACCACGCGCTCCCCGCGCACGGTGAAGCCCACCGAGGCGCCGACCGGCTCGCCGAGCAGCCAGGCCATCCGGCGGGCCGCCGCGCGGGCGGCGATCCGGCGCGGCTCGGCGACCACGACGCGGCGGCGCGGCCCCGCCGGTCCGCCGCCCGCCGGTGCGCCGCCCGTCAGCCCGGCCAGTACCAGCGGCACCAGGGTGGTCTTGCCGGTGCCCGGAGGGGCGCACAGGACGGCGGTGCCGTGGGCGTCCAGCGCCGAGACGAGGGCGGGCACGGCTTCCCGTACGGGAAGGGAGTCGAGGTCGGCCGTCCTGATCACGCGCTCAGTCCCGCTCGCACACGAAGATCGCGGTGCCGGGGATGAGGTTGCCGCGCAGCGGGGACCAGCCGCCCCACTCCTGGCTGTTCCAGGCGGGCCATTCGGGCTCGACGAGGTCGACCAGGCGGAAGCCGCCCGCGACCACGTCCCGTACCCGGTCGCCGAGGGTGCGGTGGTGTTCCACGTAGAGCGCGCGCCCGTCCTCGTCCTGCTCGACGTACGGGGTGCGGTCGAAGTAGGAGGCCGCGACGGACAGGCCCTCGGGGCCGGGCTCGTCGGGGAAGGCCCACCGGACGGGGTGGGTGACGGAGAAGACCCAGCGGCCCCCGGGGCGCAGGACCCGGTGCACCTCGCGCATGACGTTCACGGGGTCGGCGACGAAGGGAACGGCTCCGTAGGCGGAGCAGGCGAGGTCGAAGGAGCCGTCCCGGAAGGGCAGGGATCCGGCGTCGGCCTCGACGAGGAGGGCCCCCGGCGCGTCGTCGGCCCCGATGCGCAGGGCGTGCTGGAGCTGGCGGTGGGAGAGGTCCAGGGCGACCGCGCGGGCGCCCTGGGCGGCGAGCCAGCGCGAGCACTGGGCGGCGCCGGCGCCGATCTCCAGGACGTCCTTGCCCTTGAGGGCGGAGGCGGGGCCGAGGAGGGCGGCTTCGGCCTCGTCCAGGCCCTCGGGGCCCCAGACGAAGCGGTCGTCGCCGAGGAAAGCGCCGTGCTCGCTCTGGTACTCGTCGGCGTTGCGGTCCCACCAGCCGCGGCTCGCCCGGCTGCTCTCCGCTTCCCCCGCGTCACGGCGGGTGGCCGCGGCGTCCTCCTCGGCGGCCGATGTGGCTCCGGACGCTTCTTCGGGGGCGTAGTCCTCTTGGTTCATGGGGCCCGTCGTCGTAGTCTGCGGATGTCTGGCGAACGTCTTCGAAAATCGGCCGGGGTGGTCATCCGCGCCTGCCCGCCCACGAATTGTGCCGGTTATGCGAGGATCCGCCCGGGGTGTGCGCCTTCGCGCATTGACCCTGTCCGGCTACCCCCGTATGCTACAAGTTGCGCTGCGAGCCTGTGCTCCTCAGACCTAGCAGGCTGCGCTTGTATCTGTTGATGTCCCCTCGGTTTTCGAGGCCCCCACCCCGCATCGCGCGGAACTGGGGCTTCCTTGGCTGTCCGGCTTCTTCGGCAGATGCCGATAAGGGCTCCCGGCGTAGCAGTACCTACGACTTTCTGTCCGTAACCGGAGCCCTTACCCACATGACGAGCAGCACCGAGACCACCGCCACCACTCCGCAGGTTGCGGTCAACGACATCGGTGACGAGGCAGCGTTCCTCGCCGCGATCGACGAGACGATCAAGTACTTCAACGACGGCGACATCGTCGACGGCGTCATCGTGAAGGTGGACCGGGACGAGGTTCTCCTCGACATCGGTTACAAGACCGAGGGCGTCATCCCGAGCCGTGAGCTCTCGATCAAGCACGATGTCGACCCGAACGACGTCGTCAAGGTCGGCGACGAGATCGAGGCCCTGGTTCTCCAGAAGGAGGACAAGGAAGGCCGTCTGATCCTGTCCAAGAAGCGCGCACAGTACGAGCGCGCCTGGGGCACGATCGAGAAGATCAAGGAAGAAGACGGCATCGTCACCGGTACCGTCATCGAGGTCGTCAAGGGTGGACTCATCCTCGACATCGGCCTCCGCGGCTTCCTGCCGGCCTCCCTCGTCGAGATGCGTCGCGTCCGCGACCTCCAGCCCTACGTGGGCAAGGAGCTCGAGGCGAAGATCATCGAGCTGGACAAGAACCGCAACAACGTGGTCCTGTCCCGCCGTGCCTGGCTCGAGCAGACCCAGTCCGAGGTGCGCCAGACGTTCCTCACCACCCTGCAGAAGGGTCAGGTCCGCTCCGGCGTCGTTTCCTCGATCGTCAACTTCGGTGCCTTCGTGGACCTGGGCGGCGTCGACGGTCTCGTCCACGTCTCCGAGCTGTCCTGGAAGCACATCGACCACCCGTCCGAGGTTGTCGAGGTCGGCCAGGAAGTCACCGTCGAGGTCCTCGACGTCGACATGGACCGCGAGCGTGTCTCCCTGTCGCTGAAGGCGACGCAGGAAGACCCGTGGCAGCAGTTCGCCCGGACGCACCAGATCGGTCAGGTCGTCCCGGGTAAGGTCACCAAGCTGGTTCCGTTCGGTGCGTTCGTCCGCGTGGACGAGGGCATCGAGGGTCTGGTCCACATCTCCGAGCTGGCCGAGCGCCACGTGGAGATCCCGGAGCAGGTCGTCCAGGTCAACGACGAGATCTTCGTCAAGGTCATCGACATCGACCTCGAGCGTCGCCGGATCTCGCTGTCGCTGAAGCAGGCCAACGAGTCCTTCGGTGCCGACCCGGCGTCGGTCGAGTTCGACCCGACCCTGTACGGCATGGCCGCGTCCTACGACGACCAGGGCAACTACATCTACCCCGAGGGCTTCGACCCCGAGACCAACGACTGGCTCGAGGGCTTCGACAAGCAGCGCGAAGCCTGGGAGGGCCAGTACGCCGAGGCGCAGACGCGCTTCGAGCAGCACCAGGCCCAGGTCATCAAGAGCCGCGAGGCCGACGAGGCCGCCGCTGCCGAGGGTGCGGCCGCTCCGGCCGCCGCCGGTGGCAGCAGCAGCGCCGGTGCGGGCATCTCGGGTGGTTCGTACTCCTCCGAGGGTGCGGACGAGACCTCTGGCGCCCTGGCGTCGGACGAGGCCCTCGCCGCGCTCCGCGAGAAGCTGGCCGGCGGCCAGAGCTGATCGCAGCAGTGCAGCACGGCGTGAGCTGAGCTGATCGTTCCACGGCAAGGCCCGTCCCCTCAGGGGGGCGGGCCTTGCCGCGTTGTACGGGGCGGAGCGCGGGGGCCGGCGTCCGGGCGGTGCGGTGCGGGGCCCGGCGTGCGGGCGCCGTGTCCGCCGAGGGGTCGGCCTCCGGCCGTCCGCGAGGTGTCGCGGGTTTGCTCGGGCCCGCGGGTTTCCCCGGGTTCCCGCGAATGCGGCCAACTGGGGAATGGTGACGGTCCCTTGGACGTTCTTGCCAGAGAACGAGGCGAGGAGGAGTGGTGACGGTGCTTGATCCACAGGGTTTGTACGAATGGGACGCCAAGGGCCTGGCGGTGGCCGACCTGGCGCTCGCCCAGGACTCGGCCGGGTTGGTCATGCTCTATCACTTCGAGGGGTACATCGACGCCGGTGAGACCGGCGAGCAGATCGTCGAGCGGCTGCTCGACACGCTGCCCCACCAGGTCGTGGCCCGCTTCGATGCGGACCGGCTGGTGGACTACCGGGCCCGCCGCCCGCTGCTGACCTTCCAGCGCGACCACTGGACGGACTTCGAGGAGCCGCTCCTCGAGGTGCGCCTGGTCCAGGACGCCACGGGCGCGCCCTTCCTGCTGCTGTCCGGCCCCGAGCCGGACGTGGAATGGGAGCGCTTCGCCGTCGCCGTCCGGCAGATCGTCGAGCGCCTCGGCGTCCGGCTGTCCGTCAACTTCCACGGCATCCCCATGGGCGTCCCGCACACCCGGCCCGTCGGGATCACCCCGCACGGCAACCGGACCGACCTCATGCCGGGACACCGCAGCCCCTTCGAGGAGGCGCAGGTGCCGGGCAGCGCCGAATCGCTCGTGGAGTTCCGCCTCGGCCAGGCGGGACACGACGTGCTGGGCGTCGCCGCCCACGTACCGCACTACGTGGCGCGCTCGCCGTACCCGGACGCCGCGCTGACGACCCTCGAGGCCATCACGGGCGCCACCGGGCTGGTGCTCCCGGCGGTGGCGCACGCGCTGCGCACCGAGGCGCACCGCACCCAGACGGAGATCGACCGGCAGATCCGGGAGGGCGACGAGGAACTGGTGAGCCTCGTCCAGGGGCTTGAGCACCAGTTCGACGCGGCGGCCGGCGCCGAGACCCGCGGAAACATGATCGCGGAGCCTGCGGAGATCCCCTCGGCGGACGAGATCGGCCGCGAGTTCGAGCGGTTCCTGGCGGAACGCGAGGGTGAGGGCTGAGCGCGTCCCGCCACCGGGGGCCTGTAGGCGATGCGGGACGCGGCGGTTAGTCTGCCGGGCATGTTGAAAGTTGGCCTGACAGGCGGAATCGGCGCCGGCAAGAGCGAGGTCTCGCGACTACTGGCGGGGTACGGGGCGGTCGTCGTGGACGCCGACCGGATCGCGCGGGAGGTCGTCGAGCCGGGCACCCCCGGTCTCGCGGCCGTCGTGACGGCCTTCGGGGAGTCCGTGCTGACCGCGCAGGGTGAGCTGGACCGGCCCAAGCTGGGGTCGGTCGTGTTCGCCGACCCGGCGCAGCTGAAGATCCTCAACGCGATCGTGCACCCCCTGGTGGGCGCCCGGTCCGCCGAGCTGGAGGCCGCCGCGGGGCCGGACGCGATCGTGGTCCACGACGTACCGCTGCTCGCGGAGAACGGGCTCGCACCGCTGTACGACCTGGTCGTCGTGGTGGACGCGGCGGCCGGAACCCAGCTGGCGCGGCTGACCGGGCTGCGCGGCATGGCCGAGGAGGAGGCGCGGGCCCGGATGGCCGCGCAGGCCACGAGGGAGCAGCGGCTGGCCGTGGCCACGCTCGTCATCGACAACGACGGGCCGTTGGAAGCGCTGGAGCCGCAGGTGCGCAGGGTGTGGGAGGAGCTCACGGCGCGGGCGGCGAAGGCGGCGGAGGCGGCGGAGGACACCGGGGCCTGAGGGTCCCGAGGGATCTGAGGCGTCCGAGGGGCCCGGCGTGGCCGTGGAGAGGCGCGCGGGGCGCGGGACGGGGGGCGTTGAACGCGCCCGCAGAGGGAAGGTAGAGAACGTGTCCGACACCACGCCGCAGCTCCCGTCGTCGTCTCCGGCCCCGTCGCCCGAGACGCACGTCATCGACTACCGGGCCGCCGAGCAGTTGCTCGCCGCGCGCGACCCGCGGGGTGCGGTGCGCCTGCTCGACTCGGTCATAGCCGCTCACCCGGAGAACACGGCGGCCCGGCTGCTGCGCGCTCGGGCCTTCTTCGCGGCAGCCCAACTGCGCCCGGCGGCGCTGGAGTTCGAGCTGGTGCTCGAGCGCGAGCCGGACAACGCGTTCGCGCACTTCGCACTGGCCCGCACCCACGAGCGCGCGGGCCGGCCCGCGCAGGCCCGCAAGCACTTCCGGTTGGCGGCCGCCCTCGACCCGCGGCCGGAGTACCTGGCGGCGGCCCGTTTCGAGGCGTAGCGGCGCCCTGGCCCCGCTCGTGCCGGGCCCGCGCTACTGGCCGGGCGGCTGGGTGAACAGGTCGTGGACACGATGTGACGGGCTCGACAGGTCAATGGGTCGGACAGGTCAATAGGTCGGACAGTTCAATAGGTTCGACAGTTCGAAGCCTTCCGGCCCGCCGGAAGGCTTTTCGTGTACTCGAGGGGGATCAGATGGCAGAGCTGGCTGTCCGCAGAGCGGGCGCCGACGACCGCGACGTCCTGGAACGGCTCTGGCCGCTCTTCCTGCACGACCTGTCGGAGTTCAGGGGCGTCCTGCCGAACCCGGACGGAACGTACCGGCGCGAGTGGCTGGAGTCGGCGCTCGGCGATGCCACCTGGGCGGCCCATCTCGTACGGTCCGGTGACCGGCCGGTCGGCTTCGCGTTCGTCCGGGCGCTGGACAGCGAGGTGCGCGTGCTGAACAGCTTCTTCGTGGTGCGTGGGGCACGCAGGTCGGGCCTCGGGCTGCGGGCGGTGAGGTCCGTCCTGACCGCGCACCCCGGCCGGTGGGAGATCGCCTTTCAGGAGGAGAACGCGGGCGCGGCACGCTTCTGGCGTCGTGTCGCCCGCGAAGTCGCGGGCGACGCCTGGACCGAGGAGCGGCGGCCGGTGCCCGGGAAGCCCGAGCTGCCGGCGAACACGTGGGTCGCCTTCGACGCGCGCTAGTGCCGCCGCGCGCCGGCGAAGACAGCCCTCAGTGGCCGGGGGGCTCGTACGGCGGCACGTCCCGGCCGGGCTGGTAGTGCGGGCCCTGGCGGATGTGGCGGATCACGACGACCAGGTCCACAGCGGCCAGGACGGCGACGGCGGCGCAGGCCGCCGCCCACCCGGGCCGGGCGGCGAGCGAGAACACCGCCGCCCCGGCGGCGGCCCAGAGCAGACCCCACAGGCTCAGCCAGAAGCGCAGCCGCAACGGGCTGCGGGCGGTCACCGGCTCGTTTCCGGTTCGCATGGCCATCCCCTCGGCGTGATCGACCGGGCTTGCCTCTTCTCCATGGTCCCACCCCGGGCGCGTCGCGTCCGGGTCAGGGAACGAGCTTGTCCACGGCGGTGGTGGTCGTCTTCTTGAAGGCGGGGACGGGCGCGTCGGCCAGGTCTCCCATCTGCCCCCACTGCACGACGGTCACGGTGGACCCGTCGCGCCCGATCCCGAAGAGGTGGACGCCGGGCTCGGACTCCGGGACCGACACGAGCACCCCGTAGACGTGCGCCCCCTCCTCGACGGGCAGCTTCCCGTAGTCCCGCCAGGAGGCCGTCCCGTCCGGGTTCGCCCGGAGCCAGTCGGCGGCGCAGACGGCGACCGCGCGTTCCAGGGCGGTCGCGAGTGTGGCGGCCGCACCGGCGGAGGAGGCGCGTACGGAGACCTGGGCCGCGCCCGTGTCGGCCTCGGTGTGGAAGGCGCGGCGCCAGCTGCCGGCCGACGGAAGGACGCCGTCCAGGCAGAAGGGGGCGGACTCGGGCAGGCCCTTGGCGACCGGACCGGTGTACCAGGGGGAGGACGGGTGCGGGGGCAGGTCGGGGCCGCTCAGGAAGCCGGGCGGGGCGGCCGCCGGGGCCGTGGTGATGGTCCTCGCGGCGGCCGTGGGCACGGCCGTGGCCGTGGCCGTGGCGGAACCGGAGGCGGTGAGGACGAGAGCGGTGGCGGCGGCCGTCGCAGCGAAGGCTGCGGCGGTGCGTGGGGTGCGTGCGGTGCGTGCGGTGCGTGCGGGTCGTGCGGTGCGTCGGGTCATGGTCGGTACTCCCCGTGCCGGTCGGTGTGCGGCGCTGCGGTGTGCTGGTGCAGCAGTGTGCCGACGCCCGGGAAGGCTCTGCCCGGGGGCTGGCCACAGGTCGATGGTTTGGGCCGAATTCGGGACAATGTGCGGTCGTAGCTCCGTCGGCCGCGGGGGCGTCCTCGGCGGGCGACGCGTCGCGGGACGAGGGGGACGGGCGCTGGGCCGGGGAGCGGCGGGGCGGCCGAGGGTTCTGCGGCTTCGTGGAAACGTGCAGCTCAGCGGCGTTGTCAGTGGACGCACCTAGACTCGACGGCAGAGGGGATCCAAGGGGATCCCGCCGCACCGCGGAGGGGGACGGCGTGACCATGCGAGCGACGGCGCAGCCACGCGTGCCCGCCCCGACGGCGGATGCGGCGGCCCCGCTGGAGGCGGCGGGGCCCGCGGCACCGGTGGATCCGGCGGCGGCCGCGGCCCTCACGCGCCACGCCGCCGTGTTCCTGCCCGCCGCCGTCCCCCGCGAGAGCCGCTTCGCCTTCTGGGCCCCCGACGGAGACGCGCTGCCCGCGGCCGGGACCCCGCAGCCGCTCACCGTGGTCCGCGCCCAGGGCGAGGGGGTCCGCAGCCGGACCGTTCCCGCCGTCACCCTGCCCGTCACCTCCGCGCTGCCGCTCCTCGTCCGCGCGGTCCGCGCGGCCCGCGGCCCCGCCGTACATCCCGCGACGCGCGCCTGGGGGACCGCCGCCGTCCAGGCGCTCACCCTCGTGGCCCGTGGCCGCCTGCTGCCCGGCCTGACCCCGGAGGGCATCGACGCCTGGCGGGCCGGACCCCTGGACGCCGAGGACGTCGGGTACCTGCGCGCGGTCGCCGCCGCGCTGCCCCACGAGGGGTACGCCACCCCGCTGGCCGGACGCCGGCCGCTCCACCTGCCCGAACCGGAGGCACTGGTCCGGGCGTTCCTCGACGCCGTCGCCGACAGCCTTCCCCGGACCCCGGCGGCGTCCTTCGCCGCGGGCCGCCCGTTCGCCGCCCAGGAGCCGCAGCACGTCCCGGGGATACGGGAGTGGGCCGCGCAGGTCGCCTCCGGCGCGGACACCGGGGTCGGGATCTCGCTCCGCCTCGACCTGTCCTCCTTCCGGCTCTTCGACGAGGCGGAGGACGAGGACACCCACCGTGCCGGCGCCGCCGTCGTCCAGGTGCACAGCCTCGCCGACCCGACCCTGGTCACGGACGCCTCGACCCTCTGGGCGGGCGCCGCCGCGGCCGGCTTCGGCCCCCGGGCCCGGGTCGACGCCGTGCTCGCCCTGCGCCGTGCGGCCCGGGTCTGGCCGCCGCTGCTGCGCCTGCTGGACCAGCCCGTCCCGGATGTCCTGGCCCTCTCGGACCCCGAGCTCGAAGACCTGCTGGGCCGCGCCGCGACCGGGCTGGCCGCCGCCGGAGTCCTGGTCCACTGGCCGCGCGAGTTCGCCCGTACGCTCTCGGCGACCGCGGTCGTACGCTCCACCGCGCCCGGGTCCGCCACCGACGGCACCGCCTTCTTCGACGCCGAGCACCTCTTCGCCTTCTCCTGGGAGCTGGCGCTCGGCGGCGACCGGCTCACCCCGGGGGAGATGGACGCCCTCGCGCAGGCCCACCGGCCCGTGGTGCGGCTGCGCGACCAGTGGGTGCGCGTCGATCCGGAGCTGGTGCGCAAGGCGCGCAAGCGCGAACTGGGGCTGCTGGAGCCGGTGGACGCGCTGGCCACCGTCCTCACGGGGACGGCCGAGGTCGACGGGGAGCAGGTGGCCGTCGTACCGGTGGGGGCGCTGGCGGCCCTGCGGGAGCGGCTGACCGGGGAGCTGGCCCCGCTGCCCCAGCCCGCCGCGCTGAAGGCCACCCTGCGCGACTACCAGGCACGCGGCCTGGCCTGGCTGGACCTGATGACCTCGCTCGGCCTCGGCGGCTGCCTCGCCGACGACATGGGGCTGGGCAAGACCGTCACCCTGATCGCGCTCCACCTGCACCGCGACCGCTCCGAGCCGACGCTCGTCGTCTGCCCGGCCTCACTGCTGGGCAACTGGCAGCGGGAGATCGAGAGGTTCGCCCCCGGCACGCCGGTGCGCCGCTTCCACGGCGCCGGCCGCAGCCTGGACGGGACGGCGGGAGGATTCGTCCTCACCACCTACGGGACGATGCGCGCGGGAGCGGCCCGGCTGGCCGAGCAGTCCTGGGGCATGGTCGTCGCCGACGAGGCGCAGCACGTCAAGAACCCGCACTCGGCGACCGCGAAGGCGCTGCGCACCATCGCGGCGCCGGCCCGGGTGGCGCTGACCGGTACCCCCGTGGAGAACAACCTCTCCGAGCTGTGGGCCCTCCTGGACTGGACCACACCGGGGCTGCTCGGGCCGCTCACCACGTTCCGGGCCCGGCACGCCCGCCCCGTGGAGCACCAGCAGGAGGAGGACGGCGGCAACGAGGAGGCCGTCGTCCGCCTCGCCGCGCTGGTGCGGCCGTTCCTGCTGCGGCGCAAGAAGTCCGACCCGGGGATCGCGCCCGAGCTGCCGCCGAAGACGGAGACCGACCACCCCGTGTCCCTCACCCGCGAGCAGGTCTCGCTGTACCAGGCCGCGGTCGACGAGGCGATGGCCGTGATCGGCGCGAGCGAGGGCATCGAGCGGCGCGGCATGATCATGAAGCTGCTGGGCTCGCTCAAGCAGATCTGCAACCACCCCGCGCAGTACTTGAAGGAGGAGGACCACACCCGGATCGCGCACCGCTCCGGGAAGCTGGCCCTGCTGGACGAGCTGCTCGACACGATCCTGGCCGAGGGCGGCTCGGTGCTGGTGTTCACGCAGTACGTCACGATGGCCCGGATCCTCGAGCGCCATCTGACGGCGCGCGGGATCGCGCACCAACTGCTGCACGGTGGTACGCCGGTGGCACGCCGCGAGGAGCTCGTCGACCGCTTCCAGGCCGGCGAGACCCCCGTCTTCCTGCTGTCGTTGAAGGCGGCGGGGACCGGGCTGAACCTGACCCGGGCCGGCCACGTCATCCACTACGACCGCTGGTGGAACCCGGCCGTCGAGGAACAGGCCACCGACCGCGCCTACCGCATCGGCCAGACCCAGCCCGTCCAGGTCCACCGCATCATCGCCGAGGGGACCGTCGAGGACCGGATCGCGGAGATGCTGGAGGCGAAGCGGGCCCTGGCCGATGCCGTGCTCGGCTCCGGCGAGTCGGCGCTGACCGAGCTGAGCGACCGCGAGCTGGCGGACCTCGTCTCCCTGCGCAGGCCCGCGTGATCACCGCGCGGGACGACCGCCGCCGCACGTTCGAGACGGTGCCGCCCGGGGTGGAGGCCGTCAGCTGGTGGGGCCGGGCCTGGGTGTCGGCCCTCGAAGCGGTGGCCCGTGACGGAGCCCGCCTGGCGCGCGGGCGGACGTACCCGGCCGAGGGCCACGTCGATGCCGTCACCATCACCCCGGGCCGGATCGTGGCCTACGTACGGGGCAGCCGGCCGCGCCCGTACCGCACCGAGCTGTCCTTGCCCGCCTTCGCGGACGCCGAATGGAGCGAGCTCCTGGAGGCGGTCGCGGCAGACCCGACGTCGCTCGCCGCGCTGCTGGAGCGGGACGTCCCGGAGTCGCTCGCCGAAACGGTCCTGCCCGGCGCGGGCGAGCTCGTGCCGCACTGCTCCTGCCCGGACGTCGCCCGCCCGCCGTGCAAGCACGCCGCCGCCCTCTGCTACCGGGCGGCCCGCCTCCTGGACGCCGACCCGTTCGTCCTCCTGCTGCTGCGCGGGCGCGGCGAGCGGGAGTTGCTGGAGGAGCTCGCCCGTCGCAACGCCGCCCACGCCGCGCGCGAACAGCCCGACGGGGCGCCGGACTTCCCCGGTGTGCCGGCCCGCGCGGCGCTCGCCCGCACCGTCCTGCCGCCGCTGCCCGCCCCGCCGGCCGTGCCGGCCGCCGTCGGGCTGCCGCCCGCCTGTCCGGCCGATCCCGCGGCCCCGGATCCGCTCGCCCTGGACCAGCTCGCCGGGGACGCGGCCGCCCGTGCCCTGGCGCTGCTCACCACGGCCGAGGATCCGATCGGCGGCCTGACCCGCTGGCAGGACGCCGTCCGGCTGGCCTCGGCGCACCCCACCGCGGGGCTCACCGGCGCCGCCCGCGTCCTCTACCGGGACCTGGCCCGCGCCACGGGCCGCAGCACCACCGACCTCGCCCGGGGGGCGGCGGCCTGGCGCCAGGGCGGGCTGCCCGCGCTGGTCGCCCTCGAAGAGCCGTGGGACCCCCCGGCGGGCCCCTTCGACCGGGCCCGTCCGGCCCTCCTCGCCGCCGCCCAGGGCCCCTTCCGCCCCGACCGCAACCGCCTCACGGGCATCTCCCGTCAGCTCCGCCTCGGCCGCGACGGCCTCTGGTACGCCTACGAGAACCGCCTGGGTGACGACGACTGGTGGCCCACGGGCAGCCCCTCCCCGGACCCCGTCAGCGCCCTGCGGCGCTGAGCCCCGCGGCCCAGGTGGTCAGGGTGGCGAAGTCCGCCGGGCGCAGGCCCTGCCGGGGGTGGATGCGCAGGAGCAGGGCGGGGCCGGGATGGTGGGCGGCGACCCAGGCGCGGTCGCGGGGCGTGATCATGTCGTCGACCCAGGCGAAGGGCCGGCCCGCCGCCCATGCGGTGAGGTGGCGCGTCTTCCAGGACAGCCCGTCGGGGTCGTCGGCGAAGAGTTCCGGCCACTCGATGACGGGGAGATCGCTGGGTAGCCCGATGTGCGGGGAGATCATCGTGTTGGCCTCGTGCATCCAGGTGGTGGCCCAGGCGAGGTCGTACGGCAGGGAGAGCAGGCGCGGGCCGTGGGTGGGATGCAAGCGCACCCGCAGGCCGCGTCGGGCGCTGCGGGACTCCGGTGTGCGGTACGACATCCAGACCGTCGGCCGCATCCGATGGCTGGTGTAGCCGCGGAAGCCCGCGAGACGGGAGCGGAACGGGTTCAGGGGGCCGTCCACGTCGAGGAGAAGCAGCGGTTTAGTCATGAAGTAGGAATTACCCAGTACACGATGGGGTGAAATGCCTACCACCGCTATAACCCGAACGGGTTTGCCGCGTTGTTTCCGGTGCGGGTGCAACGCCCGTGACTCCTCCGGAAGGCAGGGAAAGCGATGCGTCACAGTCGTCGGAATGGCTTGATCGCGGCGGTGGTTGCGGGAGGTGGACTGGCGGTCGCGGGGGTGGGCGGCCTCGCCCACGCCGACGCGAACGCGGGCGGACAGGCCGAGCGCTCGCCGGGGCTGCTGTCGGGAAACCTGGTGCAACTGCCCGTGCACACCCCGGTGAACGTGTGCGGGAACACCGTGAGCGTGGTCGGCCTCCTCAACTCGGCCTCCGGGAACCGGTGTGCCAACGGGGCCCCGGGCACCGGCCTTTCCGGGAACCCCGGGAATGCCGGGCAGACGTCCTCCCATCCGTCGTCCCGGTCCTCGCACTCCTCGAAACCCGGTGCCGGAAACGGCGGGGCCAACGGCGGGGCCGGGGGAGCGGTGGCCGAGGGACGCGGAAAGGATTCTCCCGGGCTGCTCTCCGGCAACGGGCTCCAGCTCCCGGTCGACCTGCCCGTCAACCTCAGCGGCAACGCGGTGAGCGTCGTCGGCGTCGGCAACTCCGCGGTGGGCAACACCTCCGTCAACGGCGAGCCCCCCATCGTCGCCGAGCCCGTCCTGCCGCCCGTGTCCGTCCGTCCCGTCACTCCGCAGTCACCGCCGTCCCCGCCGTCCCCGCCGCGGGGCGGGCCCTCGGCGCTCGCCCACACCGGGGCCGACGGCGCCGGCTACCTGCTGTCCGGAGGCGGAGCCCTGCTGCTCGGCGGAGTGCTGCTCTACCGCCGCTTCCGGCTCAGCTGACGGCCCGGCGCCGGGCGGGCGGTCCGGCCTCCGCCCGCCAGCCGTCGAGGACCGCGTCGATCCGAGGCGCCAGCCGGGCCCGGGCCGCGAACCGGGGCACGCCTTGCATCAGCAGGGCGTCGTACTCGGTGTCGAGGTGCCGCACGGCCGCCCGGACCGCCGCGTACACGGCCGGCTCGTCGAGGGCCCGGCCGGCCGCACTGCGGCCGACCCGGCCGCTGCCGCGCACCGAGGCGTGCGCGGCGATGGCTCGCGCCCGGTCGGCGGGGCAGCCGGGGAACAGCCGCAGGATCTCGGCGGCGAAGGCCGCCGTGAAGCGGGTGTCCTCGGCCTCGCGGCGCATCCGGTCGCGGTCCCGGCGGCGGGCCCGCGCCTCGGCGTCCGCGAGACAGGCCCGCTCCGCGCGGGCGAGGGCGGCGTCCTCGACGAGCAGGCCCAGGCGCTCGTAGCGGCGGCGCCTCCTGTGGAAGCGCAGGACGACGGCGGAGAGCGAACTGGCCTCGTGCGCCCTGCGCGTGAGGGCCGTGTCCCCGCGCGGCAGGTAGACGAGGTGCCCGAGTTCCGCGCAGTCGAGGCAGCGGGGTACGCCGGCCTCGCGGACGAGACGGCGGAGCGGACCCTGCCGGCATTCCGCGCAGCGGATCTGCTTCGTCGACTCGAAAACGACCAGGCTCATGGAGGAGTGATACCGCCGACCGGGCCTTATATCACCTTGTGTGCCTGGGGAGTTGTGCTTTCGCCGCGGCCTCCCGCCACCTCATGCCGTCGTCCTACCGTCGGTCGAGCGGGTGCGGCGGGCGCCCATGAAGGAGGCACACGTGGGTGGAGGGCGGACGACGGCACGGCGCCCGAGGCCGAGGGCCAGGGCAAGGGCGCGGCGCTCCGCGGCCCCGTCCGCCTCCGGCCTGGTGACGAGGGAGGTCGCCCTCGGGCCCGGCGGCAGCACCGGCTGGCACTACCACCGGGTCCCGCTGATGGCGGTGGTCAGGTCCGGGACGCTGACCCGCATCCTGAGCGACGGCACCATCGAGGTGCACCACGCCGGCACCTGCTTCGTCGAGCCGGCCGGCATCCACCACGTCCACCTCGGCCGGAACCTCGGTTCCGAGCCCGTCGTGCTGCGGATCACGGCCGCCCTGGCCGGGGACGTCCCCTTCGCGCTGCCCGCCGAGGCCCCGGCGCCCGCTTCAGACGAGTCGGCGTATCTCCCCGCGGACCCGGTAGAAACCGCCTGAGGCCGGGTGCAGCCCGTCCACCACGTACCGCGCGCCCGGCACCCGGATCCCCCGGGGGAACTGCACGTTCCAGGAGGGCTCGAAGCCGCCCGACAGCACCTGGACGCGCATCCGGCCGCCCTGTTGCACGCACTCCACGACCACGCCGCCCGCGGGCACCGAGGCCACCGACACCGTCGCCACCGCGGCGGGCGTCGCCGCCGGGGTGTAGACGGGCAGGGCGGCCGCGGACTTCACGTCCACCGCCGTCGGCACCGAACCCTCCCGGGCCGCGGCGATGGCCGCCTCGCTCGCGTCCACGCACACCAGCGAACCGTCCGTGGTCACCAGGTACAGCCGCTCGTCCAGGTACTGCATGGACAGCGCGGCCCCGCTGCCGGTGCCCAGCTTCCACAGCCGGCGCCCGTCGGCGTCGAAGCAGTACACCGAGGACGCGAGGTCACCGGCGAAGACGTGGCGGCCGTCCGGCGAGGTCGCGCACGAGTACACCGCCGCGTCGCACCGGTAGGAGGCCTCCACCGCGCCCGTGGTCTTCGACAGCCGCTGCACGGTGTTCCGGCCGGTCCCCGCGTACACCGCGTGGTCCTCCTGCCAGCCGAACAGCACCGAACCGTCGGTCGCCGTGTGCCACAGCTCCCGCCCCCCGTCCGGCGCGTAGGCCGTCACGCCCTTGCTGTGGCCGTGGTAGACGGCGCGCTCGTCCGCGCGCACCATCCAGGCGTTGCTCCCCGAGGACCGCCGCGACCACTGGAACTCGTCCTCGTGGTCGATGACCGTCAGCCCGCCGCTGCGGTCGGACACGGTCAGCACGCCCTCGCGGATGTCGAGCCAGAAGATGTCCACGTCGGCCGCGATGTCGTACGCCCCGAACGGGACCTTCGACGACAGGTCGTACACCGTGCCGTCGTCACAGCCCGCGTAGATCCAGAACTCGTCCGCCACCAGACACTTCACCCCGTCCGGCAGCGAGTACCGGGCCAGCACCTCACCGCCGTGGCTCACGGTGTAGACGTCGCCGGCCTGATTTCCGACCCAGCAGCGGTCTTCGTCGACGTGGATCCCGAAGGCCGAGGATCCCGTCCGGAACCGCCACAGCACCGGGGCCGCCGCGCCGGCCGTCGACGGCGTGGACGTCACCTGCCGACGCGTCACCGACCGGGCCGCGCGACCGCCCCGTACCGCCGGGGCGTAGCCCTTGCGGACCTTTTCGCCCACCTTCCTGGCGGCGGCCGCCCGTGCCTTCTCCACGGTCGGGAAGGAGGCGTTCTGCAGCTGGCCGTCGGCGCCGATCCGGCCGTACCGCACCGAGACGGCCGTGCCGTCCACGGTCACCTCGTAGAACTTGTGGGCACCGCCGTCGTCCTGCGACAGCTCCAGATACGTCGTCTCGGCAGCCATGACAGACCCCTCCCCAAGGCCGGGCCGCCGGCCCCTGTGCGCCGGTGATCCCTCGTCAAAAACGTTAGGGGTCACCACTGACAATGGACCCGTGCAGCTGGAAGCGATCACATGGCAGCGGATGGCCGAGCGGCTCGCCGGTCACCTCGGGGGCGGCGAGGGCGTGGAAGAGGGTACGGGGGGGGAAGGGGGTGCGGGCGAGGCCGTCTGGCGGCGGGTGGGCATCGACGGCGCGCCCGCCGCCCGCACCTCCGTGCTCGCCGGGGAACTGGCAGACGCGCTGCGCCTGCGCGGCCGTGCGGCCCTGGTGGTGGCGACCGGAGGCTTTCTGCGCCCGGCCTCTCTCCGCTTCGAGTTCGGCCGCGAGGACGCCGACTCCTATCTCGACGGCTGGTACGACACGGCCGCGCTCTGGCGCGAGGTCTTCGGCCCGACCGACCCGGGCGGGACCGGCCGGGTGCTGCCCGACCTCTGGGATCCCGCGACCGACCGGGCGACCCGCAGTCCCTATGCCGAACTGCCGCCCGGCGGGGTGCTGATCGTGCACGGCCCGCTGCTCCTGGGCCACTGGTTCCCCTTCGACCTCAGCGTTCACATCAGTCTCTCCCCGGGGGCGCTCGCCCGCCGCACGGAGCCGTCCGCCCGCTGGACCCTGCCCGCCTTCGCGCGCTACGAGGCGCAGACCGGTCCGGCGGACCTCGCCGACGCGCTGGTCCGCGCCGACGACCCGCGCCACCCGGCCTGGACGGGCCTGCGCGGAGCCCTCGGCGGCTGACGCGGGGCCCTGCGCGCGCAGCCGCGCCGTCACGGAGTTCCGCGAACGGCGACAAGGGGATCCCGGCCAATCACGGCCGTCACCCCGGTCGTCGCGAGCACGGTGAGCCGGCCGATCACGCTCCAGCAGCTCATCGACCGGCTGATCGCCCACCCCGACCAGGGCCGCGTGTTCCGCCATCACCTCAACGCCGAGGGGATCATCGACGCCCTCGACCAGCAGTACGCCTCTTAGGACCACGCGTTGACGCGCAGTACGCCGTAACGGCCCGCAAGGATGCGTGACGGCTCTTCACACCTCGTGGCGGGCCGCCGCAGCCGGATGGCGCCGGCGGCTTCCCTACGGCCGCCCGCCCAGCCGCGTCACCGCCTCCGCCGCCGCCCGGCAGCCCGCCCCGGCGGCCCCGTCGCGATCAGCTCCAGGATCTCGGTCTCCCGGGCCGTCAGCACCGTCCGCGGCGCGCGGTACCGGTTCATCAGCCGCGAGACCACCG
>NZ_JBEXOV010000130.1:0-17453 GCF_040611715.1 Streptomyces sp. NPDC006544
TGCCCACCGCGTGGCTGACCGCCTACCGGATGCTGTTCACCAATGCCGGCGTCCGGCCCGGGGACTCGGTCCTCGTCCAGGGCGCGGGCGGCGACCACGGGGAGGGGACCGCCGTGGGCCACGGCGAGGGCGGTGGCCATCTCGCCGACCGTGTGGGGGCTGCCGCTGCCGGTGTTGTACGGCGTGCACACCCCGAGCGGTGCGGCGGCCTCCAGTGCCAGCACGTTGGCCTCCGCGACGTCCCGCACGTGGACGAAGTCCCGCCGCTGGCCGCCGTCTTCGTACACCTGCGGCGCCTCGCCCCGGGCCAGCGAGGAACGGAAGAAGGACGCCACCCCCGCGTAGGGGGTGTCGCGCGGCATGCCCGGTCCGTACACGTTGTGGTAGCGCAGCGCCACCGCCCGGCCGTCCACGCACCGCGCCCACGACGCCGCCAGGTGTTCCTGCGCCAGTTTCGTCGTCGCGTAGACGTTGCGGGGGTCGGTCGGCGTGTCCTCGTCCACCAGACCGGGCGCCAGTTCCGCGTCGCAGAGCGGGCAACGGGGCTCGAAGCGTCCGCCGGCCAAGTCCGCCACCCGGCGCGGGCCCGGGCGGACGACCCCGTGCCGGGGGCACGCGTAGCGCCCCTCGCCGTAGACCACCATCGAGCCCGCCAGCACCAGGGTGCGGACCCCGCGGTCCGCCATCGCGGCGAGCAGCACCGCCGTGCCGAGGTCGTTGTGGGAGACGTACGCCGGGGCGTCCGCGAAGTCCTTGCCGAGGCCGACCATCGCGGCCTGGTGGCAGACGGAGTCGACCCCGCGCAGGGCGGCCCGTACGGCGTCGGGGTCCCGTACGTCGGCGCGTACGAACGCGCCGCCGTCCGCGGGGGGTGCGAGGTCCAGGACGAGCGGATCGTGGCCGCGAAGACGCAGAGTGGTAACGATGTGGGAGCCGATGAACCCGGCTCCGCCGGTGACGAGTACGCGCATGGCGGCGACGCTACGGACCGCAGTCGTCCGAAGGGGGCTCCCACGCCCCGGCGTAAGACTTTCGTCAGCTCGTTTCGTGACGTTCGGTGAGGTTATGGGACCGGTGGGTTCCAAGTTACGCCCGATACTCATGCGTTTAGGGCGGCGAGGGCTGAAAAGTAACCCTTCTGGTGCCTTGCCAACCGGCTTGACCGCGACGTAAGCGGGGCATAAGTTCTGCCCCGGCTTGCTCCATCAGGACGGGCCGACGAACCGCCCTGGGGGGACCCATGCACTACTACACCGACGTTCTGAAGAAGTACGCCGACTTCTCCGGCCGCGCGCGCCGCCAGGAGTTCTGGATGTTCTTCCTCTGCAACCTGGCCGTCGCCATCGTCGTCGCCATCATCGACGCCGTCATCGGCGCCAACATGGTGATCTACGGGCTCTACATCCTCGCGATCATCGTCCCCTGCATCGCGCTCACCGTTCGTCGGCTCCACGACCTCGGCAAGTCCGGCGCCTGGTACTTCATCGCCTTCGTGCCGCTCATCGGCGGCATCTGGCTGCTCGTCCTGACGGCCACCGAGGGTCAGCCGACCCCGAACCAGTACGGCCCGAGCCCGAAGGCCGTCCACGCCTGAGCAGGCCCCTGAGCAGTGACGCGTGAGCGCCGCCACCGGCTGGAAACGGCCGGTGGCGGCGCTTTCGCCGTTTCCGGGCCCGGCAGGGCCCCCTCGTCACCGAACGTGACACGCGTCTCGTCCCACCTTGCGCGGGGGGCTGTCCAGACCGGCCCGATCACGAGATATCTTGATGTCGAGCAATGTTGCAGACGAGAGACGCAGACTGTGGAGCGGAGCACCCGGTGACTGACTCGACCATCATCTACACGCACACTGACGAGGCCCCGGCCCTCGCGACGTATTCGTTCCTGCCTGTGATCCAGGCGTACGCGTCGACGGCCGGTGTGAATGTCGAGACCCGTGACATCTCCCTGGCCGGTCGGATCATCGCCAGCTTCCCCGAGTACCTGGAAGAGGGCCAGCGGATCGCGGACGCCCTCGCCGAGCTCGGCGAACTGGCGAAGACCCCGGGCGCCAACATCATCAAGCTGCCCAACGTCTCGGCCTCGATCCCGCAGCTCAAGGCCGCGGTCGCCGAGCTCCAGGGCCAGGGCTACGCGCTCCCGGACTACCCGGACGACCCGAAGAGCGACGAGGAGCGCGAGAACCGCGCCCGTTACGACAAGATCAAGGGCAGCGCCGTCAACCCGGTCCTGCGCGAGGGCAACTCCGACCGCCGCGCCCCCGCCTCGGTCAAGAAGTACGCCAAGGCGCACCCCCACCGCATGGGCGCCTGGGTCCCCGAGTCGAAGACGAACGTCGCCACCATGGGCGCCGACGACTTCCGCTCCACCGAGAAGTCCGCCGTGATCACCGAGCCCGGCACGCTGCGCATCGAGCACGTCGCCGCCGACGGCGCGGTCACCGTGCTGCGCGAGTCCGTACCGGTACTCGCCGGCGAGGTCGTGGACGCCTCCGTCCTGCACGTCGACGAGCTGCGCACCTTCCTCAACACCCAGATCGAGCGCGCCAAGGCCGAGGACGTCCTGTTCTCCGTGCACCTCAAGGCCACGATGATGAAGGTCTCCGACCCGATCATCTTCGGCCACGTGGTCCGCGCCTTCTTCCCGAAGACCTTCGCCCGCTACGGCGAGACCCTGGCCGCCGCCGGCCTGTCCCCGAACGACGGTCTCGGCACCATCCTGAACGGCCTGGGCGCGCTGCCCGACGCCGACGCGATCAAGGCTTCGTTCGACGCCGAGATCGCCGAGGGCCCGGCCCTCGCGATGGTCGACTCCGACAAGGGCATCACCAACCTGCACGTCCCGTCCGACGTCATCGTCGACGCCTCGATGCCGGCCATGATCCGCACCTCCGGCCACATGTGGGGCCCGGACGGCGCCGAGGCCGACACGCTCGCCGTCCTCCCGGACAGCAGCTACGCCGGTGTCTACCAGGTCGTCATCGACGACTGCCGCGCGCACGGCGCGTACGACCCGTCCACGATGGGCTCGGTGCCGAACGTCGGCCTCATGGCCCAGAAGGCCGAGGAGTACGGCAGCCACGACAAGACCTTCGAGCTGGCCGCCGCGGGCACCGTCCGCGTCGTCGACGCCTCGGGTGCCACGGTCCTGGAGCAGGAAGTCGCCGCCGGCGACATCTTCCGCGCCTGCCAGACCAAGGACGCGCCGATCCAGGACTGGGTCAAGCTCGCCGTCACCCGCGCCCGCGCCACCGGCGTCCCGGCCGTCTTCTGGCTCGACGAGGGCCGCGCGCACGACGCGCAGCTGATCGCCAAGGTCAAGACGTACCTGGCCGACCACGACACCGAGGGTCTGACCCTCAAGATCCTCTCCCCGGTCGAGGCCACGAAGTACTCCCTGGAGCGCATCCGCCGCGGCGAGGACACCATCTCGGTGACCGGCAACGTGCTGCGCGACTACCTGACCGACCTCTTCCCGATCCTGGAGCTGGGCACCAGCGCCAAGATGCTGTCGGTCGTCCCGCTGATGAACGGCGGCGGCCTCTTCGAGACCGGCGCCGGCGGCTCCGCCCCGAAGCACGTGCAGCAGCTCGTCAAGGAGAACTACCTGCGCTGGGACTCGCTCGGCGAGTTCCTCGCGCTGGCCGTCTCCTTCGAGCACCTCGCCACCACCACGGGCAACGCCCGCGCCCAGGTCCTCGCGGACACCCTGGACCGCGCGACCGGCACCTTCCTCAACGAGGACAAGTCGCCGAGCCGCAAGCTGGGCGGCATCGACAACCGCGGCAGCCACTTCTACCTCGCCCTGTACTGGGCGCAGGAGCTGGCGCGCCAGACCGACGACCCGAAGCTGGCCGCCGCGTTCGACCCGCTGTCCAAGACGCTGGCCGAGTCCGAGGAGAAGATCGTCGGCGAGCTCATCGCCGTCCAGGGCTCCCCGGCCGACATCGGCGGGTACTACCAGCCCGACGCCGCCAAGGCCGCGGCGATCATGCGGCCCTCCGAGACGCTGAACCAGGCGCTCGCGATCCTCGGCTGAGGTTCACCGCACCACCGTTCACCGGGTCAGCCCCGGCCGGCAGTCGCCGGCCGGGGCTGACCCGTGTCCGGCCGCGTAAATCCGTTTGTGCGACGGGCCGTTCGGGGGCTAGTAAGTCCCCCATGATCCAAGGAGAACTGGCCGAGCTGCGCGCTCGGCACACCGATGACGTCGCCGTGCTCCACGCGGAGCTGTACGAGGACGTCGTGACGCGTTCGCGAGGCGACACCCGGCCCTGGCGGCCGGTGGGCGCGGCGAGCGGGCACTCCCCGTACGAGCCGTCCGAGCCGTCCGACGACGTCGCCGTGTTCTCCGTGGTGGAGCGGGCCACTGGCGAGCTGGCCGGGGAGGCCCTGCTCTGGGCCATCGACGCGCACAACCGCTCCGCGCACCTCGGGATATCCCTGCGTCCCGGCTGCCGCGGCCGCGGTCTGGGCGAGGACGTCGTGCGGCTGCTGTGCCGCTACGGGTTCTCCGTGCGCGGCCTGCACCGGCTCCAGGTGGACACCCTGGCCGACAACGCCGCCATGGTCCGGGCCGCGCGTGCGAACGGGTTCGACCTGGAAGGGACCCTGCGCGGGTCCGCCTGGGTGTGCGGCGAGTACCTGGACGAGGTGACGATGGGGCTGCTGGCCGAGGACTGGCGGGCCGCCCTCTAGAGGCGGACCGGGCGGACCTCGCGGACCCTCGCGGGATCGGGTGCGCCGGGTCAGAGCCGGTGCACCCGTTCCTGGGCCAAGGCCAGCGGGTGCCGCCCGGCGGCCAGGATCCGCAGCCCGGGGGCCACGGCGAGCAGGTGCCCCAGCCAGTCCACGGCCTCGGACGCGAGGTGGTCGGAGCCGTCGAGGACGAGCAGCATGTCCCGCTCGGCCAGCCACGACGCGGCGTCCGCCGCGCCGTGCGGCAGGAACGGCGTCCCCGGTAAGCGGCTCAGCGCGTCCGTCAGGTCGTGGATGCCGAAGCGTTGGCCGAGGCGGATCACGGCCACCCCGTCGTAGAAGTTGGACGCGAGCCGTTCCCCGATCTCCCGCACGAGCAGGCCGCGGGGTTCGCGGGACTGCCCGGTGACGGTGAGCACCCTGCCCCGCCGTACGGCGGTGAGCAGTCGGGACAGCTCGGCGGACGTAGCCGGAAAGATGCCGGCGCTCATGGAATTCCCCATCGGCACGATGCCCCCCATGCATGCGTGACCATGCGCGGCCACAGGGGTGTTTCAGGCCGCATGGAGACGAGTATGCGCCGGTCCTGTCGGATGGCCAGGGGAATTTCCTATTCCGGTGAAGGGCCCGTGCCGCCCGGCGATCGCGGCAGATGGACAGGTGGCGTGCCTTTGTCCGGTGCCCGCATGTCCAGTGCCCGCCAAGCGCATCCGCCGTGCCGTCCCCGAAGGCGGCGGAGCGCGGGCCGCTCGGCCGCTGCCTCCCCGTCGGGAACCGCGCGTCGCGTCCTGCCGTACGTAGCCCCCGTGGTCCCCCTGACGTACGTGCCGTGGCCTCGCTCCGGCGAACAGTTGTCCGGGGGCCGGGAATCGGCTGTACTGCTGAACAGCCCGACGCGCGGGCACACTCGGGGAGGGCGTCACGATGCATGCGGACCAACGGCGGCTGGCCGGGAGGGCGAAACGCCGCCCTTCGCACCGGCGCCGGCCGGGCTTCCGGGCCCGCAGACCCCTGGTGGCCCTCGTCCTCTCCGCCTTCCTCCTGGTCGGCGTCTGCGCCGCCACCGGCATCGCCTGGGAACCGCGCACCGTCGCCGGCCGGTCGGACCGCCCGGACCCGGGCTCCGGCACCGTCCTGGCGGACGGTTCCGGCGGCGCCACGCCCGACGTCACCGCGCAGACCCCGGGCCCGGACACCCCGAGCCCCGAGGGCGCCGACAAGAACACGGCCCCGGCAACTCCCCGGCCCGGCACGGACACCGGAGCGCGCCCCACGGGAGCCCTGCCCTTCGACCTGCCGCAGCCGGCCGCCCTGCGTTCCGGCGACGCCGGCAAGAAGCTGGTCTTCGCCCACTACTTCACGCCGTACCCGCTCTCCCTCGACAACGCGAGCGCCGACGCGGACTACTACTCCCGCAACTATGTGAACCCGGACGGCGAAGGCGGCAAACACGGGCGCTACGGGGGTCTGCTGCGGGACCGGCCGCTGCCCGTCCCGCCCAAGGACGGCAACTGGGAGCTCGTCAACCTCCAGCAGGAGGTGCGCACCGCGCGCGCCGCGGGCATCGACGGATTCACCCTCGACCTGCTCTCCCTCTCCGGGAAGAACTGGGAACGGTCCCGCCTCCTGATGGACGCGGCCCGTTCGGTGGACACGTCCTTCAAGATCATGCTGATGCCGGACATGACCTCCCTGAAGACCGACGACCCGCGGGAACTCGCCGCCTCCCTGGCGGACATCGGCAAGGCCCCGTCCGCGCACCGGCTCCCCGACGGACGGCTCGTCGTCTCGCCGTTCAAGGCCGAGGCCAAGAGCGTCGCGTGGTGGACCCAGGTCATGGACGCGCTGAAGGCCGAGCACGGCATCCGCACCGCGTTCGTCCCGCTCTTCCTCGACTTCGGTGCGAACAGCGACCGGTTCGCACCGATCAGCCACGGGTTCTCCGAGTGGGGCAGCCGCAGCTACGTCGGCCAGGAGGGCTCCGCGCGGGACGCGCGGCGCGCCCACGGCCTGGGCAAGATCTGGATGCAGCCCGTGTCGGTCCAGGACGCCCGCCCCAACCAGGGGATCTACGACGAGGCCGGCAACACGGCCACCCTGCGCACCACTTGGACGCGTGCCATCGAGGACGAGGCCGACTGGGTCCAGCTGACCACCTGGAACGACTACAGCGAGGGCAGCCAGTTCGCCCCCTCCCTGCACAACGGCTACGCCTACCTCGACCTGACGTCCTACTACCTCACCAAGTTCAAGACGGACAGCTGGCCTAAGATCGTCCGGGACACCCTCTACCTGACGTCGCGCACCCAGTACGCCGCCGCCGACCCGACCGGCGACCAGTCCCTGGTGATGTCCCTGCGCAAGGGGAGCGCGGCTCCCCGGGACACCGTCGAGGTGCTCAGCTTCCTCGCCGCGCCCGCGAGCATCAGTACGGCCGTCGGAGCGTCCAAGGGCGCGTACCAGGCCCCGGTCGGGCTGCACTCCGAGCTGCTGGCGCTGAACACCGGTACGAGCTCGGCGGCGGTGGTGCGGGACGGGAAGACCGGGGCGCGGGTCGAGCTGCCGTATCCCGTGGACCGCACGGTGGAGGTGCAGGACCTGCAGTACTACGCCGCCACCAGCGGCCGGAGGTAGGCCGGAGGCGGCCCGGGCGGCCGCAGGGCCGGTCCTCGGGCCGGTCCTCGGGCCGGGGCGGCGGACGCGGGCGCCGGCTCCGCCGGAGGAGTGAACTCCGGCCGGTCCGCCCGTATGAGCCGGATGCCGTCGGGCCGCGCCGCCGGGTGGGGGTTTCGGCGCGCGCGCCGCCGGGAGATGATCCTTTGGTCACCCGTGCCCGCACCCCCGGAGGTTCACGTACGTGAACGCGCCCATCGAGTCGATACGCCCCGCCGAGTTCCCCGGCGGCCGGGCCCTGTTCGGCCTCGACCCCGCCGTCTCCCACCTCAACCACGGCTCCTTCGGCGCGGTGCCCCTGCCCGTCCAGGAGGCGCACGCCGCCTTCCGGGCCGAAGCGCACGCCGACCCCGACGCCTTCTTCCTGGCCGCCGCCGACCGCCTCGCCGACGCCCGCGCCCGGATCGCGGCCCACCTCGGCGGCGCGGACCCCGACGGGATCGCCTTCATCGCCAACGCCACCGAAGGCGCCAACCTCGCCCTCGACGCCATCCCGCTCGCCGACGGCGACGAGATCATGGTCACCGACCACGGCTACGGCACGGTCGTCGAGGCCGCCGCCCGCCGCGCCACGGTCACCACCGTCACCCTGGATCCGCGCCTCCCCGACGAGGACGCCGTCCGCGAAGCCGTGCTGGCCGGGCTGACGCCGCGCACGAAGGTGGCACTCCTCGACCACATCAGCTCGCCCACCGCCCGGGTCATCGCCTCGCCCCGGCTGATCGCCGACCTCAAGGCCCGGGGCGTCACCACCGTCGTGGACGGCGCCCACGCGCCCGGCATGCTCGCCGACCCGCTCGGCGGCGGCGCCGACTTCTGGTTCGGCAACCTGCACAAATGGGGCTACTCCCCGTCCGGCACCGCGCTGCTCGCCGTGGCCCCCGCCCACCGGGACCGGGTCCGCGCGCCCGCCCCCTCCTGGGAGGACCACCACGGCTTCCCGCGTTCGGTCGACTACCGCGCCACCTACGACTACACCGGCTGGCTCGCCGCCCCGGAGGGCCTCGAGCTGCTCGAACGGCTCGACGCCGCCAAGGTCCGGGCCCACAACAGCGCCCTGGCCGCCCACGGCGCGGCCCTGCTCGCGGAGATCCCCGGGCTGACCCCGCTCCCGCACACCGAGGGCCTGTCCATGCGCGCCCTGCGGCTGCCCGCCGGTACCGCCGAGACCCGCGAGGACGCCACCGAACTGCGCGAGCGGATCGCGGCACAGGCGCGCATCCGGGTGCTGATCTGGCCCTGGGCCGGCGGCGGCGGGATCAGGGTGTGCGGGCAGCTCTACAACCGGGCCGAGGAGTACGAGCGGCTCGCCGAGGTGCTGCCCGCCTTCCTCCGCTAGTGCCGCGACCGGGTCGTCCCGGTCCGTCCGCGGGGGCCCTCAGCCGCGCCGGAGCAGGTACGTGTCCATGATCCAGCCCTTGCGGGCGCGGGCCTCGGCGCGCAGCTCCTCGATCCGGCCGGCGACCTCCGCCAGCTTGCCCGAGACCAGGATCTCGTCGGGGGTGCCGACGTAGGCACCCCAGTAGATGGTGAGGTCCTGGTCGAGGTGGGCGGTGAAGGCGTGCCGCGCGTCCAGCATCACCACCACGTCGTCCACGTCGGCCGGCCAGCCCTCCGCGAGCCGCCGCCCGGTGGTGATCTGGACCGGGCGGCCCACCCGGTTGAGGTTGGTGCGGTGCCGGGCCAGCAGCGAGGAGATGCTGCTGATGCCGGGCACCACCTCGTGCTCGAAGGTGACCCGGCCCTTCTCCAGCACCTCGTCGAGGATCGCGAGGGTGGAGTCGTAGAGGGAGGGGTCGCCCCACACCAGGAACGCCCCCGTCTCGCCCTCCGCCAGGTCCTCGGCGACGAACCGCTCGAAGATCTCGGCCCGCGCGCTGCGCCAGCCGTCCACGGTGGGGGCGTAGTCGGCCGGGGTCCGGTCGCGATCGGGGTCGCGGCCCTCCACCAGCCGGTGTCCGGGGCGGGCGTGCTCGTCGAGCATCGCGCGCCGCAGCCCGGTCAGATCCGCCTTCTCCTCGCCCTTCTCCAGGATGAGGAATGCGTCCGCCGCGCCGATCGCCCTGACCGCCTGGAGGGTCAGGTGGTCCGGGTCGCCCGCGCCTATGCCGATCACTGAGAACTTCTTCACGGGGCTATTCTGCCCGTCATGCGAGCCGCCCTGTTCGTCACCTGCGTCAACGACGCGCTCTACCCGCGCACGGGCATCGCCGTCGTCCGCCTCCTGGAGCGGCTCGGCGTGGACGTGGACTTCCCCGCGGCGCAGAGCTGCTGCGGTCAGCCGCAGTACAACACCGGCTACCGGCGCGAGGCCGAGCCCCTGCTCCGCCGGACCGCGGAAGCCTTCGCCGGGTACGCGTACGTGGTCACCCCGTCGGGATCCTGCGCCGCCATGATCCGCGCGCACTACCCCCGGATCGGGCGGGCCGCCGAGGCCGAGGGGCGCGGCGGCGCCCTGACCGCGCTGGCCGAGGACCTCGTACCGAGGGTGTACGAGCTCACCGAGTTCCTGGTGGACGTCCTCGGGGTGACGGACGTCGGCGCGTACTTCCCCCACGCCGTCACCTACCACCCGTCCTGCCACGGGCTACGGGTCCTCGGGCTCGGTGACCGGCCGCGACGGCTGCTCAGCGCCGTACGGGGCCTTGAACTGCGCGAACTGCCCGGCGCCGAGGAATGCTGCGGCTTCGGCGGGACCTTCGCCCTCAAGAACCCGGACGTGTCGGCCGCCATGGGCGCCGACAAGACCGGCAGCGCGCTGGCGACGGGCGCGGACGTCCTGTGCGGGGCCGACAGCTCCTGCCTCGCCCACCTGGACGGCATCCTGCGGCGCGCCGGCGCCCCGCTGCGGACGCTGCACCTCGCCGAGATCCTGGCCGCGACCGAGGAGGAACCCCTGCGATGACGCGTACGCACCTCGGCATGCCCGCCTTCCCCGCCTTCCCGGCAGCCGCGCGCGAGGCGGTGCACGACGACGTGCTGCGCGCCAACCTCCGCCGGGCCACCCGCACCATCCGCGACAGACGGGCCCTGGCCGTGGCCGAACTCGAGGACTGGGACCGGCTGCGCGCCGCCGGCAAGGCGGTCAAGGACCACACCCTGCGCCATCTCGACCACTACCTGCTCGAGTTGGAGGCCTCCGTCACCGCCGCGGGCGGCACCGTCCACTGGGCGGCCGACGCGCACGAGGCGAACCGGATCGTGACGGAACTGGTGGCGGCGACCGGCGCCCGCGAAGTGGTCAAGGTCAAGTCCATGGCCACCCAGGAGATCGGCCTGAACGAGGCCCTGGAAGCGGCGGGCATCGCCGCGTACGAGACCGACCTCGCCGAGCTCATCGTCCAGCTCGGCGACGACCGGCCCTCCCACATCCTGGTCCCGGCCATCCACCGCAACCGCACCGAGATCCGCGACATCTTCGCCTCGCAGATGGGAAGGTGGGGCCGCCCCGCGCCCCAGGACCTGGGCGACGACCCGCGCGAGCTGGCCGAAGCCGCCCGCCTCCACCTGCGCGAGAAGTTCCTGCGGGCCCAAGTCGCCGTGTCCGGCGCCAACTTCATGGTCGCCGAGACCGGCACGATGGTCGTCCTCGAGTCCGAGGGCAACGGCCGGATGTGCCTGACCCTGCCCGAGACCCTGATCTCGGTGGTCGGCATCGAGAAGGTCGTTCCGACGTTCCGGGACCTCGAGATCTTCCTCCAGACCCTGCCGCGCTCCTCGACGGCCGAGCGGATGAACCCGTACACGACGATGTGGACCGGATCGGGGCCGTCGAAAGGGGCCGACGGCGACGGGCCCGCCGTCTTCCACCTCGTCCTCCTCGACAACGGCCGCACCGACGCCCTCGCCGACGAGGTGGGCCGCCAGGCCCTGCGCTGCATCCGCTGCTCGGCCTGCCTCAACGTCTGCCCCGTCTACGAGCGCGCCGGCGGGCATGCCTACGGCTCCGTGTACCCCGGCCCGATCGGCGCCGTCCTCAGCCCCCAACTTCGGGGCACCCAGAGCGAGATCGACGCCACCCTGCCCTACGCCTCCACGCTGTGCGGGGCCTGCTACGAGGTCTGCCCGGTCGCCATCGACATCCCCGAGGTCCTCGTCCACCTCCGCGAACGGGTGGTCCAGGGCGGCCCGGTGACCCGCGCGGGCGTTCGCGTCCGGATCCGCCCCGCCCGCGGCCACGCCGCCGAGCGGGCCGCCCTGCGCGCCGCCCGGCTTCTCCTGGAGCGGCCGGACGCCCTGCGCGCGGCGGAGCGGCTGCTGAGCCGGGCCCGGCGGCTGCGACCGCGGCGGCTGCCAGGACCGGGGCGGGCCTGGACGGACAGCCGGGAGCTGCCGGAGCCGCCGGAGCGGTCGTTCCGCGACTGGTGGGCGCAACGGGAACGAGAGGAGCGCCCATGAGCGGCAAGGACCGCATCCTGGCCCGCATCCGCCGGGCCGTACCGGACCCCGGTCCGCGGCCGGGCCCGGACCGGGACGCCGGGATCGCCCGGGACTACCTCCAGGTCCACGGCGTCCGCACCGCGGCCGAGAACGTCGACCTGCTCGCCGCGAACCTCACGGAGTACCGCGCGCGGGTCCACCGCGTGGACGAGGACGGCATCGCCGAGCTGCTGGCGCGGCTCCTCGCCGAGCGCGGCGCCGCGTCGGTCCTCGTGCCGCCCGGGCTGCCCCCGCACTGGCTCGCGGCCGCCGGCCCGGCCCGGATCCACGACCGGGCCGCCTCCACCCCGTACGAACTGGACGCCGTGGACAGTGTGGTGACCGGCTGCGCCCTGGCCGTCGCCGAGACCGGCACGATCGTCCTCGACGGCGGCCCCGACCAGGGACGGCGCCGGATCACCCTGATCCCGGACCACCACATCTGTGTGGTCCGCGTCCCCGGCCAGGTGGTCGACTCGGTCCCGCGGGCGCTGCCGCTCCTGGACCCCACCCGGCCCCTGACCTGGATCTCCGGGCCTTCCGCCACCAGCGACATCGAGCTGGACCGGGTCGAGGGGGTGCACGGCCCCCGTACCCTGGAGGTCGTGCTCCTCGGCGCACAATAGGCGTCATGTCCGCACACATCGCCCTCACCGCCCTCGTCGTCCACGACTACGACGAGGCCATCGACTTCTACACCCGCGCCCTCGGCTTCGACCTCGTCGAGGACACGGCGCGCCCGGACGGCTCCCGCTGGGTCGTGGTCCGTCCGCGCGGCGCCGAGGAGTCCGCCCTCCTCCTGGCCCGGGCCAAGGACGAGGCCCAGCGCTCCCGGGTCGGCGACCAGACCGGCGGCCGCGTCGGTTTCTTCCTCTACACCGACGACTTCGCCGCCGACCACGCCCGGATGACCGTCGAGGGGGTCCGCTTCCTGGAGGAGCCGCGCCACGAGGCGTACGGCTCCGTGGCGGTCTTCCAGGACCTCTACGGCAACCGCTGGGACCTCCTCCAGCCGGCGTAGACCCTGCGGGGCTGAGGCCTGCAAGGCGACGACGCCCGGACCGGAGCAGACCAGAACCGAAGAGGCCGGACCGGACCTGACCGGTCCGAACCGGAAGGGACCGGGCCGGACCGGGCCGGGCGGGCGCCCGCGGGGGCCGGAGGCCGGAGGGTGCAGGGCAGGGCAGGCTAGGGCAGCGGTCAGGCGGGACCGGGGCCGGCCGCCAGGTGCGGCGCCTCGGCCGCCGCGTCGACGGCCGCGCCGCCCTCCACCCGCTCCGCCAGCTCGCGCGCCCAGCGGACGAGCCCGGGCAGGTCCATCCCGTACGCGGAACCGGTCCCGGAGGCGGCACCGCCTTCGTCTCCTTCCCCTTCCCTTTCCCTTTCCCCGGCCCGTCCGGCCAGGACGTCCGCGCCCCGGCGCAGCAGCCGGGCGCCGCCCACCGCGTTCCCGCGCGCCGCGTGCGTCAGCCCGACCGCGAGCTGCGCGAGGCCGCGCCACAGCGCGGCCTCGGACCCGGGCCCGGACTTCCAGGCGTCCTCGAACACCTCGTGCGCGTGAAAGGGCATCCCGGCGTCCAGCAGCCGCTGGGCCTCCGCGACGCTCTCCCCGGGCGAGCGCGGCACCCCCTCGGGCTGCCGCTCCACGCCCTGCGCCCCGTAGGGCAGCGGCCGCCCCAGCCCGTCCCGGGGCCGCGCGCTGCGCGCCCGCCCCTCACCGTCCCGATCTCGTCCGTTCACCCCGCCATCCTCCCTCCCGCCGGTTAACCCGTGCATGCACACCCCTCGTCGTGGGGTAATGTTCTGCATGTGCCGCCGGGACGGGGAAAACCCAAGTGGGAAGCCCCGTCGGAAGCACATCGGGACGTGGCGCAGCTTGGTAGCGCACTTGACTGGGGGTCAAGGGGTCGCAGGTTCAAATCCTGTCGTCCCGACTTTAGAAGTCGCAGGTCAGAGGCTGTTTCGGAGAAATCCGGAACGGCCTCTTACTCGTTTCCGGGCTCCGTGCCCGGCTCGTGCGCGCCGGGCCGGCCGGGGGGGCGCGCGAAGCGGTGGGGGCGCGGCCGGGGGCGCGTTCCGACGGGCCTGGAAAAGGCTTGGACTGGGCGGGCGCCGTCGGGGGACACTGCGGTCTCCCGGCCCGCCGGTACCCCGGACCGGGCCTGACCGCCCCGCCCGCCACGCGACAGCACAAGGTTGTGATGGGAACGCCTGAATTACCCCGAAGTCCAGGTTCACCGCGCAGGGGACCGGTACTCCTCGCGCTTCGCTACTACGGACGGGAGTTGCTCCGCCTTCGCCGGTGGACGGCTCCCGCGATGCTGCTCCCGGCGCTGGGCAACATCGGTATCAACTACATCGCGCCGCTGGTCGTCGCGAAGCTCGTCGGCCGGATCTCCGGGCAGTCCGGAACGGGTGCCGGCCACGGCATCGGGCCGATGCTGCCGTACGTCCTCGGTTTCGCGGGCGCGCTGCTGCTCGGGGAACTGCTGTGGCGCGTCGGGCTGCACTGCCTGAACCGCCTCGACGCCCTCGGCATCGAGCGCATGTACGTCGTGGGCATGGACGAACTGTTCGCCAAGGACGCCGCGTTCTTCCACGAGAACTTCGCGGGCTCGCTGACCAAACGGGTCCTGAGTTTCGCCTCCCGCTTCGAGGAGTTCGTCGACACGCTGACCTTCTCGGTCGTGGGAAGCCTGGTCCCGCTGCTGTTCGGCTCGGTGGTGCTGTGGCAGTACGAACCGCTCCTCGTCGTCGGGCTCTTGGCGCTCATCGCGCTGACGGGGCTGTGCGTGGCGCCGCTGATCCGCCGCCGGCAGGCGCTCGTGGGCCGGCGCGAGGAGGCGATCGCCCGGGTGTCGGGCCACGTCGCCGACAGCCTGATGAACATGGAGACGGTCCGGGCGTTCGCCGCCGAGAAGCGCGAGGCCGCCGAGCACCGCTCCCGCGTGGCGGAGTCCCGACGCCTGACGCTGCGGTCGTGGGACTACGGCAACCTGCGCATCGACACGCTCGTCGCACCGATGTCCGTGCTGACCAACGCGCTGGGCCTGCTGCTGGCCATCACGCTCGGCGGCGGGGAGCACGGGGTGGAGGCGATCGTCGTCGCGTTCGCCTACTACTCCAACGCGACACGGATCATGTTCGAGTTCAATCAGATCTACCGCCGCCTGGAGAGCGCGATGACGGAGGCCGCCCAGTTCACCGAACTGCTGCTGACGCCCCCCGGCGTGCTCGACCCGGAGTCCCCGGAACCGCTGCGGCCTCAGGGCGCCGAGGTGCGCTTCGAACGGGTGACCTTCGCCCACGCGGGTGCGAAGCCCCTCTTCGACTCCCTCGACCTGGACGTGTCCAGCGGGACGAAGATCGGCCTCGTCGGCCGGTCGGGCGGCGGCAAGACCACCCTCACCCGGCTCCTCCTGCGGATGACGGACATCGACGGCGGCCGGATCCTGATCGGAGGCCAGGACATCAGCCGGCTGTCCCAGGCCGATCTGCGCAGCCAGATCTCCTACGTGCCGCAGGACCCGGCGATGTTCCACCGCACGCTGCGGGAGAACATCGCGTTCGCCCGGCCGGACGCCACCGACGCCGAGGTCCGCCGCGCGGCCGAGGCGGCGCACGTCACCGAGTTCGCCGACGGCCTTCCGGACGGTTTCGGGACCATGGTGGGCGAGCGCGGCATCAAACTGTCCGGCGGACAGCGCCAGCGCGTCGCACTGGCCAGGGCGATCCTGCGCGACGCGCCGATCCTGCTGCTCGACGAGGCGACCAGCGCCCTCGACTCCGAGAGCGAGATCCTAGTCCAGGAGGCGCTGTGGCGGCTCATGGAGGGGCGGACGGCCCTCGTGGTGGCTCACCGGCTCAGCACGGTCGCCGGCATGGACCGGCTCGTCGTCCTGGACCGCGGACGGATCGTCGAGCAAGGCACCCACCAGGAGCTGCTCACCGCGGAGGGGGCCTACGCGAAGCTCTGGCAGCACCAGTCGGGCGGCTTCCTCGAGGACGTCGCCCCCGCCGCGTCGCGGGCCGAGCGGGACTGAGGGCCGTCCGGCCCGGCGCGGGGAGGCGGTCGCCCCGTCGGAGTGGGACCCCTGATGCTCCTGGACCGCGAGCCCGGGATGGTCGGGGGCCCCGTAGCCGGACGGCACGGCCCACCGCATCGGCCCCGGGAAGTAAAACCGTGGGCCGATGCCGCACGGGAGGGCATGTGACAGCGTCCCCCTGTGCCCACGGACAGTCCGTCGCGGCACGATTGACGAACCGCCACCACGGGAGGCCCCATGAACAACACGCCGTTCATCAGCCGGAAGGGCGCGACGCGCCGCCGCGTGCTGGGAGCCGCGCTGGCCGCCGTGCCGCTCGCCGCCCTCGCCGGCCCCGCCCGGGCGGAAACGGGCACGCCTCCCCCCGTCCCGACGCGGCTCACACTGCCCGGGCCCACCGGGCCGCATCCGGTGGGCACGGTCCCACTGCACCTCGTCGACCGGTCGCGCCCGGACGACATCGCCGGCCCCGGGCGCTTCCGCGAGCTGATGGCCACCGTCTGGTACCCCGCCCGGAACGTCGCGCGGTACCCGGTGGCTCCCTGGATGCCGGCCGGCGCCCTCGAGGCGTTCCTCGCCGACGCGGGGTTCGGCGACCTGGTCCCCCTGGCGCCGCTCACGGCCGGCCACATGGGCGCTCCGGTGCGCAGGTCGGACCGACGGCTGCCCGTCGTCGTGTTCGCGCACGGCGCGCACAGCCACCAGGGCGACCACACCGTCGTGGTCCAGGAGCTCGCCAGCCACGGATACGCGGCCGTGACGGTGGCTCACCAGTACGACACGTACACCGCGTTCCCTGACGGCCGGGTCGCCGTCCCGCTCGCCGACCGGAAAGCGCCGACGCTGCCCGGGGACTTTGCCGCTGACCTGCGTTTCGTCCTCGACTGCGTCGAGGAGCTCGCCGCAGGGCGCAACCCGGACGCCGATCGGCGGGAGCTGCCGGCCGGGCTGCTCGGCTCCCTCGACCCGCGGCGCATGGGCGCGTTCGGCTGGTCGAAGGGCGGGACGGCCGCCGCCTGCGCCACGCTCGCGGACGAGCGCATCCGGGCCGGCCTGAGCCTCGACGCCCCGATGCAGATGAACCCGCCGTTGGCCGGTGACCTGGACCGGCCGTTCATGATGATGTCCGCCGAGTTCACCCGGGCCACGGATCCGGCGGCCGCCGCGTTCTGGTCGCTCCTGCGGGGCTCGCGGCTGAACATCCAGGCCCAGGGCGCCGCCCACGTCTCGTACGGCGACAACGAGGCGCTGTTCCCGCAGGTGGCCAAGCTCCTCGGATGGAGCGGGCAACAGCTCCAGGACGTGATCGGCACCCTCGATTCCGAGCAGGCGGTGAGGATCCAGCAGGCGTACCCGCTCGCGTTCTTCGACGAGCACCTGCGCCACCGTCCGGGACACCTGCTCGACGGGCCGTCCCCCGCCTTCCCCGCGGTGACGTTCCTCCCCTGAGCGTCCCGCGACGGGGTGCCGTGGCTGTGATCGCCAGGGCCGCGACAGGCAACGTTCGCCCCGTCGGGCGCGGCTCCTAGGGCCTGTGTGATGTCGTGATCATTCGGGAGCCTTCAGCAGGTCGTCGATCCAGATCATTGCGGCGCGGAGGTGGAGGCCGGCGAGGTAG
>NZ_JBEXOV010000131.1:0-17245 GCF_040611715.1 Streptomyces sp. NPDC006544
GAGTTGCCTACGCGTCACGACCACAGTCCTACCGGATTCCACCCCGCGCAGGGGGAAGAACTTAGAAGCTGATCACGACATCACACAGGCCCTAGTCCCTAGGCGAAGGAGAACCAGTTGACGTTGACGAAGTCGGCCGGCTGGCCGCTGTCGAAGGTCAGATAGACGTCGTGGGTGCCGGTGGTGCGGCCGATGTCGGCGGGGACGGTGCGCCAGGCCTGCCAGCCTCCGGTGTTGGCGATGGCGAAGCCGCCGACCGGGGTGGCCGTGGGGCTGTCGAGACGGACCTGGACCAGGCCGCTGACTCCGCCTGCGGCGCCGGAAGCGACGCGGGCGTCGAAACGGGTGGCGCCGGTGGAGCCGAAGGCGACGGCCGAGAACTTGAGCCAGTCACCGTTGGACAGATGACCGACGTCGGATCCGCCGCCGCCGTCGGAGCAGGCCTCGACCTGTGCTCCCGACTGGGCGTTGAACGTCTCGGCCTGGATGGTGGTGAAGGCGCTGACCCCGCCGCCCGGGACGGTGGCGGTCGGCGTCGGGGCAGGTGTGCCACCGCCGCCGGCCACACCGCCGACCGTGATGGTCCAGCGGCCCGGGCTGCCGGACTGCACCTTGCCCTCGAAGTCGACTCCGGCCGGGTGTACGTCGTCGTACGGGAAGGCGTACCCGAGGTGGTCGGGGGTGGTGTTGTGCAGGATGCGGGCGTAGTGGTTGGTGCGCGGCCGGGTGTAGAAGGCGGCGGGGTTCTCGGCGGTCGGCTGGTGGGGGTTGTCCAGCAGGGTGGTGCGGTTGAGGGCGGCGGCGAGCCGTGCGCTGAGATTGCCCATCAGGTCGTTGCCCGTGGTGAAGGGCGCGTCGCTGCAGGAGAAGATCGAGAGGGTCGACGGCTTGGCGAAGCTGCCGACGCCGGGGAAGGTGAGATTGTCGCCGTTCACCCGGCCGGTGACGGTTCCCCAGGTGAACTGGGTGTCGATGCGCAGGTCGGTGGAGCGGTACTTGTTCCACACCTCGTCGACGTAGCCGTCGAAGTAGCCGCGGAACAAGCCGCTGTTGCCGCGGATCGCCAGGTTGGGACTGAGTACGCGCAGGTCGCGGCCGCCCGCCGTGACGATCAGCCTGCTCCAGTCGCTGCCGTCGGCGGCGGACTGGGCCCGCAGCGCGGCGGCGACCCGGGACAGTCCGTCGGCGGGCAGCCCGCGCACCGTCTGGGTGCCCTGCCCGGTCTCCAGCTGGAAGGCGATCGGCAGCGAGACCATGTCGACGAACGTGATGTTGGCGTACAGCTGGTCGCTGTTGAAGGTGAATTCGCAGAAGTCATGAGGGGCGTTCGCGTTGGGGTCGGTGGGATTGCTCACCGACGGCAGGGCCAGGCCGCCGCCGCGGTTCATCAGGAAGGTGAGCTTCGTGCCGACGGAGAAGTAGATGCGGCCGCTGTCCAGGCGCGGCAGCGTCACCCTTCGTGCCCCGGCGCCGGACCCGTTGAGCAGGATGGCGCAGTCGACCCCGAGCGGGGTCTGATCGTTGGCCGGGGCCGGCGGGTGGTACAGGCTGGAGCCGTTGGCCTGGATGAAGGCCCAGTTGCCGCCGGCCGCGGGGTCGCGGCCGAGCACGTAGGCGTACACCGTGTTGTTGCCGGTGGTGTTGACCAGGTCGAGGGGGAGCGTGGCGGTGGTGGACGCGTTGGCGTTCACCTCGAACCAGGCGGCCGCGGCCGGTACCGCCAGGGCCAGGCCCGCCGTCGCGGCGAGGAGTTTTCTGCGGGGCATCGTTCGCTGGTGGCGAGCCGTCATGGTGGGGATCCGTTCTTGGTGAGGTCGGGTGGGGGAGCGGTCGGACACAAGGACGGGGGAGAAGGGAGGACGGGGAGAAGGGAGGACGGGGGGAGAAGGGAGGGCGGCGGGGCTGGTCGGTCAGCCGACCGTCCACTTCTGGTTGGCGGCGCCGGTGCAGGTCCAGGTCTGCAGCCGGGTGCCGTCGGCAGAGGAGTTGCCCTTGGCGTCCAGACACTTGCCGGCACCGGTGTTGGCGAGGTCGTGGGCGGCGGTGTACGTCCACTTCTGGGCACTCGTGCCGTTGCAGGTGTAGAGCTGGACGACGGCGCCGTCCGCGGTGGAGCCGCCCGCCACGTCCAGGCACTTGCCGAGGGCGCGGACGGTGCCGTCGCCGCCGATGGTCCACTGCTGGGCCGCGCTGCCGGTGCAGTCGTGCAGCTGGATGGGGGTGCGGTCGGCGTCGGAGCCGCCGGCTACGTCGACGCACATGCCGCCGATGCCACGGATCGGGCGTGCGGCGGTGGCGCTGCCGGAGGAGGCGCGGACGTAGTCGACGGTCATCGTCTGCGGGAAGGACGTGGAGGTGTCCGGGCTGCCGGGCCAGTCCCCACCGACCGCCAGGTTGAGTATGACGAAGAACGGGTGGTCGAAGACCCACTTGTTGCCGCCGGTGTCGGCCGGCGTGAGGGTCTTGAATGTGGCGCCGTCCACCGACCATACGAGGGAGTTCGGGCTCCAGTCGACGGCGAACACGTGGAAGTCGTCGGCGAAGGCGGGGCCTCCGGGCAGGCTGTACGCGGCGCCGAGGCCACCCGCTCCGGAGTAGCCGGGGCCGTGCACCGTGCCGTGCACGGTGTCGGGCTCGCGGCCGATGTTCTCCATGATGTCGATCTCGCCGCTGTCGGGCCAGCCCACGGTGCCGAGGTCGTTGCCGAGCATCCAGAAGGCGGGCCAGATGCCCTGGCCGCGCGGGATCTTGATGCGGGCCTCGAAGCGGCCGTACGCCTGCGTGAAGGTCTTGGCGGTGTTCAGCCGGGCCGAGGTGTACCGGCACTGCCCATACCAGCAGCCGAGGCCGGCGTCGGTGTTCTTCCTCGCGGTGATGACCAGGTTGCCCTGGCCGTCGAGCGCGGCGTTCGAGGTGCTGTTGGTGTAGTACTGCAACTCGTGGTTGCCGAAGCCCGAACCGCCGGTCTCCAGAGTCCACTTGGTGGCGTCGGGAGCGCGGCCGGCCGCGCCGTCGAACTCGTCGGACCAGGTCTGTGCGGCGACTGCGGCACCGGCCTGTGGGGCGACCGCCCGGGTGAAGGATAGGAGCACCGCCGCGACCAGGGCGGCGGTGACGAGGAGCACCACTCCGCCGAAGGAGCGGCGCCGTGCGCGATGAGCAGCAGCCATGAACATGCTTTCTTGTTTTGGGAGGGGAGGGGAGGGGAGGGGAGGGGAGGGGAGGGGAGGGAGGCCGGGCGGGCAGGGTGAGTCATGGGGTTGTGGTCCGAGAGCGCTCTCAAAAACGTGGCGTGATATCACCTCGGGGCAGTGAGTATTACGGAGAGGTAACCGCCGTGGCAACGCCAAGCGTCACCCGGTACAAGCCTCTGAGCTGCGGTTTTCTCTCCTGGCCTCAGGCTTAACGCTCTCTTAAGGCTGGCTTGATGCAGAGAGGGTGATCGAAGCCTCCCGTGATCGCCGGCCGGACGGCCGCTGCGGATACTCGGCGCGGCCGTCGGACTGCGCGCTCCCGGCCGCGCGCAGCCAGCCCTGATGGACGGTTCCTCGTCGATGAGCAGGTGTCCGGCGCCGCGCGCAGCCCGTCGACCGGCACACCCGCATGATCCGATGTCAGGCACCTCATGGCCGCCAAGGAGGGCCACCTGCGTCTGTGCCGGGAGATCGCCGACGTCAAGGGCGAGTGCAACGGCCTGTTCGGCTACGGCCGCAGGGCTCGGCGCCGACGGCCCGGCCGGCCGAGGCGCCCCCGCCCGGACGAGAAGAGCCTTTGGCCCGGGCGGGAAGCCGTGCGACGGCTCCTTCCGGGTGTTGCGGCCCGGAAGGACCCGTTCGCCGTGCCTACCTCAGGCGGTGTGCAGCGTCAGGCCGTAGCGGCCGAGGATCTCGTTGATCGGCTGGAACCACGTCTGGCCGCCGGACGAGCAGTTGCCCCAGCCGCCGGAGGTGACGCCCTGGGCCTGGTCGCCGCTGAGAAACGAGCCGCCGGAGTCGCCGCCCTCTGCGCAGACGCTGGTCTTCGTCATCTGATAGACGGCGCCCTGGCTGTAGTTGACGGTTTCGTTCTTGGCGAGGACGGTGCCGCAGTGCCAGTGCGTCGTGGACCCCGACCGGCAGATCGAGGCGCCCACGGGTGCCTCGGCGGAGCCGCGTACCAGCTGGTCCGGGATGGTGCCCCAGCCGAGCACCACCGGTACGGTCCACCAGCCGCTGTGGATGCCGACGTACGCGTAGTCGTTGCCGGGGAACGAGGAGCCCTGGAAGGTGCCCATCGCGGACCCGTCCCAGCCGCGCACGGCGGCCCCCGCCTGTGCACAGTGCCCTGCCGTCACGAAGCCGCCGTACACGGAGAAGCCGATCGAACAGCGGACGTTGCCGGTGTAGTAGGGGTCGCCGCCGACGGTGCCCGCTGCGTACGTGCGGGGCGCCTGCACCGCCTCGGCGAGGGTGATGGGGCCGCCGGCCCGGGCCTGCTCGACGAAGGCCCGTACGGCGGGGGCTTCCCGCTCGGCGCGTAGGACCGTGACGACGATGCTGTTGGTCTGCGGGTCGACGTACCAGCCGGCCACCCCGGCGGGGGCGGGAAGCGCGTCCAGGCGTGCTTTGGAGCGGTCCAGCGCGGCGGCGCTGTGCCGGACGAACCGGGTGTCGGCGCCCAGGGCCCGCACCTCGGACTCCTCCGCGTGGCCGGTCACCGCGACGACGAGCCGGCCGGTGGACGGCTCGAACCACGAGCCGGCGTACGCACCACCCGCGGCCTGACGTGCGGTCTTCTCCAGGGCCGCTGCGGCCTTTTCTGCGCTCAGTCGTTCCTCGGCCTGGGAAGCGGTGAGCCCGAGGTCCCGGCGCATCGCGTCGAGAAGTCCGGCCGAGGCGGACGGCGTCGCGGCGGACTCCGCAAGCGGGGCGGCGCTCGCCACACCGGCGTGGGCGGCGCCCAGGCCGACAGTCAGGAGCAGGGCGGCGACGGCGGCGCGTAAGGGGGTGGTGCGTTTCACGAGACCTCCTGGTGTGGGGGGAGTCGAACGCTTGAGAGCGCTCTCACAGAGCGTCGAGCGCTACGCTAGCCGACCGTGCTTGTCAGGTCCATACCAAACACCGCCCGTCGCGGCCCGCGCGTTTCTGCGAGACGCGGCAGTACCCGGGTTGGTCTGGAGCACGGGGCACGCAACCCTCCCCTCGGTGACAAGTGGTCGAGTCCGCCTGGGTCTCGGCGAACGAGGACAGCTGAATCCGTTCGATACGGGACCGGTGGGCTCTGCCTTCTCTGTGGGTGGATCAGCTGTGGTGTGACGTGGGCTGATGCGGGTTGGGCCTTCCCCCATGGAGGTGGGCACGCGGTTACTGATCACGCGACAGGCGTGAGTTCAGCGGTGTCGTGTCGGTGTTCGTGTTCGTTGGGGCCGCGGTGGCCGTTGGCGGAGTAGCGGCGGAGGGTGTTGTAGCGGGTCGGCCAGGCGAAGACCGTCTGACGGCAGGTGGTGGCGTCGCCGTAGTCGTGGGAGCCCTGGAGAGTCTCGCGTTTCAGGGACGCGTGGAAGCTTTCGAAGGCCGCGTTGTCGGCGGTGGCGCCGACCGCGCCCATCGACCGGGTGACTCCGAGTTCGGTGCAGAGGCCGGCGAAGGCCCGGGAACCGTATTGCGCTCCGCGGTCCGGGTGGAACACGGAGCCGGAGCCCTCCAGGCAGCCGCGGGTCGAGGCGGCCCTCCGCAGGGCGTCGGCGACCAGGCTGGTGCGCATGTGGTCGGCGATGGACCAGCCGACGACCTTGTGGCTGAAGCAGTCCAGCACGGTCGCGAGAGAGAGGAACTCACCTTCTGCCAGGGGGAGATACGTGACGCCGACCATGTGCTTTCAGCCCGGCTCGGTGGCGGTGACGTCCCGCTGGAACAGGTCTGGAACCGGTGAAGCTGCCGGGTCGGGGACGGTAGTGCGGACGCGTCTGCGCGGACGGATACCGGTGAGGGAGAACGTCCGCATGATCCGGCGACCCACTTGTAGGAGCTGGACCGGTTCGACACGGACTTCCGGCCCGGTCAGCCCACAATACGGCCATGATCGAAGCCATCGCCGACATCCCGCCGATCGTGATGGCCGACCTGTTCGGCATCCAGCCTCACACTTTGGAGTCCTCCCCGCGGGAAGCCGTGGGGAGGACGGCGGCCGCCCTCATCCACGACGTCCCGGTCGCCACGTGCGCGAGGACGTCCCGAGGCATCGAGGGCAGGTGGCCGAGGTTGAAGCCTTCGAGCCTTTTGACCTGCGGGAAGTGAGCGGTGCGGATCCGCATCACGGTGCCCTTGGACTCCCGGTCGGTGACCTGCCGCTGCAGCAGAGCCGCCAGGTACTCTTCGTGGGACCAGTTCTCATCACGGGCTTGAGAGGCCAGGCCTCCCAGCAGGCTGCGATCGTCGGGGTCTTCTCCTGGTCGATGGCCGCCCGGCGCATGATCTGATCCCGCGCCCCTCACTCACGGAGCATCCACATGCCTACAGCCTATGACCCGGCCACGGTGAAATTGAGTCCCCATCCCCAGGTGCGCGACCAGGGCATTCGGTACGAGGAGTCGGACGGCACGGAGGGTACCGACATGAACGGCTCGCCCTGCCTTTTGCTGGACTACCAGGGCCGCGTCAGCGGTGAATGGCGCCGCACCGTCCTCATCCACGCGACGGACGACGATGACCGCTATCTGATCGTGGCGTCCAACGGTGGGTCTGACAGCCACCCGATGTGGTTCGCGAGCGTCGAGGCCAACCCCGAGGTGCACGTACGGGTACTGGGCGAACGCTTCCGGGCGCGAGCCGAGGTTCTGCCCCCGGAGGAGAAGGCCAGGGTGTGGCCGCTCCTGCTCGACGTGTTCCCCCGGTACGAGCAGTACCAGAAGGGCACGGACAGGGACATCCCGGTGCTCCGCATCAGTAGGGCCTGACCTTCCAGGAGCCCGGGGTCCTGTCGGGATACAGCACGATCATGATCCGGCCGCCCACCCGGAAAAGAAGCCGCCGACATGGCCGAAGGCGCCTACGAGCGCGGTCTCGGCCACGCTGCGCCTCGGGTGCCGGCCTTCGCGAAGCTGGCCGAGGCCCGCGCCCACGGGCGCACCGGAGACGCCAAGGCACCGAAGGCAGCGCTCGGCCGGACCGAGGACCTCCTCGACTCCGTCAGGCCGGGCAGCCACGACCCCGAGCAGCTCGCCTACATGACCGGGTCGCGGTGTACTTCGGTGGCATCGGCGGCGAGCCGGGCACGAACTCGTCCACCGCACACGCACCAAGCTCCCTGCCGCAGCCTGATCAGCAAAACAGGAGCGAACCGGTCCGGGGCCCCGAAGGCCGCGTCGCCCTGAAAGACGGTGACCTGCCCGCTGCCCGCTGCCCGCTGCCTGCTGCCCGCTGCCGCTGGTTCTGCTCGAGACATTCTGCCGGGACCAGGATCATGCCGGCCAGGCACCGCGAGCCCGGCAGGATCCGTCAGACATGCCCCGGCCCCCCGCACGCGTGATCCACCCCCCGGTGGTGCTGCCGGAAGCATTGTCGGAGCCTGCCCCTAGAGTCGCCTCAACGTGATCGCGGCGGCGCTGCGACCGAGGGTGTGCCATGCCGTGCCATGCCCCGGGCCAGGCCGTCTGACCAAGGAGACAGCACATGGGGTGGGTTCCGGCCGGCGACTACGAAGTCGCCCTCGACGACGGGAAAGTGGTCTGCCGCAACGCGGCGGGTCGCCGGCTGAAGACGGTGCCCGGGAAACTCGCGGACGACCCGGCCGTGGTCGGACTGCGCCAGCTGGTGGAGTGGCTGGACCGGCACGAGCGCCAGTGCGTCGCTGACGTGGAGCGCTGGATGGTGCGCTCGCTGCCCGTCCCCGTCGCGGCCATCGCCCAGGTGTGGCAGGACACGGCCTGGCGCTCCGCGCTGCGCGACCTCGTCGTCACGGGTGAGGACGGCGAAGTCGCGGGATTCCTGCGCGACGCCGACCCCGTCCGGGGCCTCGGCCTGGTCGACCTCGACGGCGACACGGTGCGGATCAGCCCCGAACTGGTCCGCGTCCCGCACCCGGTGCTGCTGGCGGACCTGGAAGAACTTCGCGAGTTCGCGGTCGAACTCACCGTGGAACAGCGGGTGCAGCAGCTCTTCCGCGAGGTCTGGCACCGCCCGGCTGACCTGGACCCGGAGACCGCCTCGGTCGACGACTACGCGGGCGGCGCCTTCAAGGAACTGCGGTTCCTGCACGGGCGCACCACCCAGCTCGGCTACCGGGCCCGCGGCGGCCAGGCGGTCTGCCCGGTCGTCGAGGACGGTGCGACGGTCGAGGCGCGCATCTGGATCGGCGACTACGACGGCTACGAGCGGACCGAGACCGGCTCGCTGACGTGGACCGACGCCGCCGGCCGGGCCCTGACCGCCGGACAGGTCGGCCCGGTCGCCTGGTCGGAAGGCATGCGCATGGCGGCGGCCCTGTACGCGGGACGCGACATCGAGGACGAGGAGCAGGCGGCATGAACACCGACGACACCACCCGGGCCGCGGCCCTGCTGGACGCCGGCGCGATCCTGCGCGCGGGCACCGTCGCCCGCGACGACGCCGACAGCCTCACCGCCCGGACCTACACCCACCCGGCCTTGGACGACCGGCGCGTGGTCCGCCTGGTGGCGGGCACCCTGGGCGAGGCCGAGGACCTGGCACTGGACTTTCTCGGACTCGCCCGCGAGCCCGAGGCCCCCGAGGTGGGGCAGGTGCGCCGCGAGACGCTGGGCTTCCCCGCCTGGGCCCTGGTCAACGATCCGGCCAACGGCCACCACGCGCTGGCCCTGGTCAAGGACATGGAACGGCTTGCCCGCCAGGCCAAGTCCCGGGCCGGCGCCGCCAAGGACGGCTTCGAGGCACTCGCCACCCGGCTCGGCCGCGCCGTACCGCACTTCCTGCCGACGTTCTACGAGCAGGCCGCGCGCGTCTTCCTCCAGCACGACAACAGCACCTACGCCGCGACGCTCTTCGGCAAGGCGCGCGCCGCCGAGCGCGTCCACGGCCTGCCGGTCGACGAGGAGCGGCAGCGTGCGGTCTTCCTGGAGTTCGCCTTCGCCGGGGCCCTGACCGTCAAGGCGCTCAAGGACCACGCGCAGGACCTGTCGCGCCGCCTCGACCCGGCCGAGGCCTGGGCGCAGTTCCGGCAGCTCGCCGTCGAACGCTGCGGTGCGGGCATGGCGCCGTACGCCGCCCTGCCGCAGGACGCCCGCGCGCTCATCAAGGCCGCGGGACTGGACAGGGAGAGAACAGAGAGCGCCTTCGTCGGCGACCTGATCGCCTCACCGAGCATCGTCCGGGCCCCCGCCTCCTTCTGGACCGCCTACCGCCCGACCCTGGTGGCGCTCGCCGCCACACGACCGGAGATCCGCACCCGCCTGCTGGAGATCATGCCGACCGGCCTCGGCGACGACCGGAAAGCCGACGAAGCCTGGTTGTCGCTGCTCGCCGAGACGGGCGCGGACGCCCTGCTCACCGCCGCGCGGAGCACGGACGGCGTCGACCCGGCGGACTGGCTCAGCCGCTGGGCCCTGCACCGCAAGCACGGCTCGTCCAGCTCGGAGCGCTGCGCGCGCACCCTCGACCTCGTCGAGCGCATGGCCCCCCGGCTGCGCTCCGACGGCCGTCCCGCCGACCTCTTCCAGGGACGCTGGCACGCGGGCGCCGACCTGGACCTGCTCGACGCCTGCGTCGCCTGGGACGTCCCCGTCACCGAACCGGAGGCGGGCGCCAACGTCCACCTCCCGCTGGAGCGCTGGATCGGTGACGACACCCCGGGCCGCCGTGACCTGACGGCCGTCGCCGGCCGCCCCCGCTTCCGCGGACTGCTGTACGACGCGCTGAACGGCCTGAACGGCCATCGCTCGAAGGACTCCGTACTCGCCGCGATCGCCGCCCACCCGGTGCTCGGCGCCGTTCTCCACGACTGGCTGCGCGATCGCGCCGCGGAACTCACCGGGGCGGCGGGACTGCCCGGTTCGCGAGCGGCGCTCCGGCGCCTGTCGTCGTTCCGCGCGATCGCCGGCCAGGTCAACCCGGAGGCCGTCGCCGAGATAGCCGCGTACGACCCGGCGCCGGTCCTCGGCGCCACCCTGCGCGCCGGCGTCCTGGACGAACTGGGCTGGCCCGCCCTGGAGGAGACCTATCGGCGTCTCGACACCGACCGGACCGACCAGAACCATTGGATGGTGGTCGCAGAAGCCTGGCCCGCCCTGGTCCTCGCCAACCGCCACACGGCCGTCGTGGTCGGCCCCGAAGGGGTGCTGCTCGAACACGACCTGCGCCTGCCCGCCGACCTGGACCGCTGGCGGCGCCCCCGTTTCCGGTACACCGACGGTGAACTGCTGGTCATCTGGGCGCAGGACGGCAAGCAGCGCGCGTACTGGTCGGCCCGCCCCGCCGAACCCTTCACCCTCGGCGGCGAGCAGCTGCCGCAGTGGTGGAGCGGGCAGGAGGTCGGCTTCCCGTCGCTGCCGCTGCCCGGCGGCGGCCGTGCCACCGGCGGCCGCACCCTGCACGCTGGCGACACCACCCTGCCGTCCACCCGCCCCGTGCTGGGCGACGGCACCGGACACTGGCGCCAGGGCAAGCAGGGCCGCGACCACTGCTGGGTCGAGTACGACCCGGCGGGCGGCACCCACGGGCGGGCTTCGCTGCCCGCCTTCCTGCAGTCGGGAATCCGCGACGGCGCCCGCCTCGTGACCGAGGAATGCGAGGTCCTGCCGCTGCTCCCGGGCCTGGAGACCACGCCGCTGGGCACCGACGGCACCGTCCTGGGCCGCTGGGTGCGCACTGAGGGGCAGGGCCCCGACCGACGCGTCACCTCCGGGACCCCCGACGGGCGGACCGTCACCATGGCCGTCGCGCCGGGCCGCCGGGACCACCCCGTACCGTTGGGCGCCCTGCGGCTGCCGGGCGGAGCCGCGCCCCTCGCCGCCGTCGTCGGCGGCGCCGTCGAGCTCTATCCGGCGGGCGCCGTCACCACCGACGTGCTGGGATCGGTCACCCTCGGCGACCGGGGCGGCGAGTACGCCGCCGGTACCCGGTACGTCCCGCCGCCCGCGTTCTGGCACGCCCTGCGCCCGCGCGACGAGCGGGGCTCGGCCGCCCTGCGCGCGGTCACCGACGCGCAGATCGCGGCCCTCCTCGACGCCGTCGACACGGCACTGGCCGGCCGGAAGGCCGCGGTGGCCGCCGACACGTCGTACAACGGACCCTCCGCGGACGAGCTCATCGAGGCCGCCGTCGCGACGGCGCTCCCCGCGCTGACCGACGCCCGGCTGCTCACCGGCGTGAGCGCCCTGGTGCGGACGGCCGCCCACCACCGCGCCTCCACCGCCGCGTACGCCACACCCCCGCAGGACGAACCCCACGGCGGGAAGCGGTACGGCGACGGGATGTACGCCGACCACCGGCCCCTCCATGGGGACGACACCACCCTGACCGCCGCCGTGGACGGGATCGCCGCACCGGGCGGATACCGCTACTGGGGGCGCGAAACGAAGTGGAGCGGACTCCAGCAGATCCTCTCCGTCAACCAGGTCCTGTCCGGCAAGCCCGCCGACGGCAAGCCGCTGCCCGCCCCCACCACGTTGCCGGCCCTCGGTGACGGCTGGACGAGCGAGACCCGCACCGTCCCCGGCATGGACCTGGCCTGGCTGCCGTTCCTGGACGCGCTGGGCCCCCTCGCCTACCGCGCCGCCGCCCCCACCACCACCGACGCACACCGGGAGGCGCTGCTGCTCCTCCTGGAAGCGGTCGCCACCGGCCCGCTCGCCCACCCCGCCGGAGCTCTGCGACAGGTCCTGCTGTGCGAGGAGGACAGCGAGGACCAGGCCGGCAAGAAGCAGCGGCTCGGCCAGGTGCTGCGCCGCGGCGACCGCACGGTGGTGATCCTCGGCCGGGAGCACACCCACCGCGACGACCGCGTCCACTGGCTCGCCCTCGACCACGACCCGGAAGGGGCGTTCGGCCAGATCGCCGGCTTCACCCACCACGAGGACCGGCGGTACACCCCCGCCCTCCCGCACGAGCGCCTGCTCCCGCTGATCCGACTCGTCCGCGAGCGAGGCGCCGCGCCGTGGCGGCCCGAGGCGCCCGTCACCCTCGACGCCGCCACCGGCATCGGGCCCGCACAGGCGACCCTGCTGGTCGCGGCGGGCAGCGGTGAACCGCACGCGGCCGCACTGGCGCTGGTGGGCCTCAAGGCCCGGCAGGCCCAACGGGCCCACGGCCGGCTGAGCGCGCTCGGCGCTACCAACCGGCTGGCGCTGCTAGACGCGCTGCTGCCCGCCGACCCCGCCGACCTGTGGGAGACCGGCCCCGACACCGCGGCGGCCGCCAAGACCTGGGCGGAGCGCCTGGGATCGCTGGTCCGGCTGCCGGAGGACCTGGGAGACGCCCTGGCCGGTGTCTCCACCGTGTCGGCGGAAGACGTCCTGAACCCCGATCGCACCGCGTGGCTCAGCCGCACCACCGTCATGCGGCTCGACAAGGACGGCGACCTCGTCGCGGAGGACCCGGCCGCCGTCCCCGGCCGCGGCGACCTCACGAGCGCGGTGGCCGCGCTCAGCGGGCTCGCCTACGGACTGCCGTACGGCCATCCGCTGCGCGCCCACCTGCCGGCCGGACTCGCCGCGCTCCGCAGGCGCCTGGCCGACCCCGGCCTCATCCTCGACCTGGACGTGGAGTGGACGGAGAAGGGCACCGCGACCGCGGTCCCGCTGCGCACCGCGTACGGCATGCCCGCGACCGGAGGGGCGGGAGCCGACGGCCTCACCCGCCTCGGGGACGCCGTCGTCCTGCGCCCCTGGTACGGCGACACGGAGATGGCGTTGGTGCGTACGGCCGGGCTCACCGGCGCGGACGATCCCGTCTTCGGTCTGCTCGAAGGGCTGGTCGGCCCGGGCCGTGGCCACTGCCTGGCGGCGGTGCGTGCCCTGCTCGGCGACGACCTCGAACAGGCCGTCCTGGCCGGTTCGGTTCCCGGCGGCTTCACCGGCTACGCCCAAGACCCCGCCCGCTCGGTCCCGGAGCTGGTCGCCGAGGTGGCCGCGGCCCACGGGCTGGGCGACGACGCGGCCGCGCTCTACCTGCAACTGCTCGCACTGCCCGACCCGACCGACCGCGACCGCGCCCGGTGGACCGGCTGGACGCCGGGCCGGGCGAAGAAGGCCAGGACCGAACTGGCCGCCACCGGCCTGGTCCTGGAGGCCAAGCGGTCCCGTGCGGGCCGGACCCTGTTCCTGCCCTGCGGCTGGCACGACTTCAAGGCCCCCGCCCTGCCGGTGGAGACCTGGAAGGAACCCCTCTACCCGCTCCGCGACCACACCCGGGCCGTGCCGCACCTGCCGGTGCCCGGCCTGTTCGCCCGCGCATGGGGCCGTGTCAAGGACGGCGACGCCCCCGCCTTCGAAGAACTCACCACCCGTGCCACCCGGAAGGGCCGCCGCCGATGACCACCGACACCACCGTTTCCGCACCCCCGTCCGCGCCCCCGCCCGCCCGGCAGGTCAGCCCGCCCGAGGACCGCCACGCCACCGAACTGGCCTTCCTCGCCGCCTACGACAACGGCCCCCGCCCGCCCGCCTGGCTGCTGAGCCCGCGCGCCGTCGTCACCTTCGTGATGGGCAGCGCGGGCGAGGCCCTGCGGCTGCCCGAGGGCGCCGCGGCGCCCGACGGCATCCCGCGCAAGCTGGTCGTCGAGCAGAAGTTCGTCGGCGACCGCGCCCTGGTGGAACGCTGCGTCGTCACCCTCGCCGGAGAACGCGGGCTGCTGCTCGTCGGCGAGCCCGGCACCGCCAAGTCGATGCTCTCCGAGCTGCTGTCCGCCGCCGTGTGCGGCACCAGCGGCCTGGTGGTGCAGGGCACCGCGGGCACCACCGAGGACCAGCTCAAGTACGGCTGGAACTACGCGCTGCTCCTGGCCCAGGGACCCACCCGGCAGGCCTTGGTGCCCTCCCCGGTCCTCACCGCCATGACCCGAGGCGCGGTGGCCCGCGTCGAGGAGATCACCCGCTGCCTGCCCGAGGTCCAGGACGCCCTGGTCTCGCTGCTGTCCGAACGGCGCATCGCCGTCCCGGAACTGGCCGGCGGCGCCGACGCCCTCGCCCACGCCGCACCCGGCTTCACCCTCATCGCGACCGCCAACCTCCGCGACAAGGGCGTCTCCGAGATGTCCGCCGCCCTCAAGCGCCGCTTCAACTTCGAGACCGTCGGCCCCATCGGCGACCTGGACGCCGAGACCGCCCTGGTACGCCGCCAGGCCCACGCGGCCGTCACCCGGGCCGGAGCCCCCTTCCAGGTGGACGACGCGATCCTCGAAGCCCTCGTGACGGCCTTCCGCGACCTGCGGGACGGACGGTCGGCCGAAGGCTGGGAGGTCGAGCGCCCCTCCACGGTGATGAGCACCGCAGAGGCGGTATCCGTGGCCGGTTCGCTGGCCCTGGCCGCCGCGTACTTCCCCGGCGACCGGGACGTACTGTCCCTGCTCCCCGGCCACCTGCTGGGCGTGGTCCGCAAGGACGACCCGGCCGACGCCGCCCGGCTGCTGGGCTACTGGGACGGCGCGGTGCGCCGCCGCGCCGAGCAGGGTTCGGCGACCTGGCGCACCCTGTGGAACCTGCGCCCGGTCCTGGAGAGCTGACGCCATGACCGTTCCGCCCCCGGCCGCCGCCACCGCCGCGGAAGCCTCCGTCCCCCCGGCCGACTCCACCGCCCCGGCCATGACTCCGGACGAGGCGGTGGAGGCCCTGACCGACCCCACCGCCCCGTACCTCATCGGCGTCCGCCACCACGCGCCGTCGCTCGCCGCCGCCCTACCGGAACTGCTGGACGCCGCGAAGCCCGAGGTGGTGCTCGTCGAGCTGCCCGCGGATCTGCAGCAGTGGCTGCCCTGGCTCGCCCATCCCGACACCCGGGCCCCCGTCGCCCTGGCCGCAGTCCCCGCCACCTCCGGCGGGGACGGCGCCGGGGACGGGCGCGGGCCCGCCTTCTACCCGTTCGCCGATTTCTCGCCCGAACTCGTCGCCCTGCGCTGGGCCGCCCGCCACGGCATCCCCGTGATCGCCTGCGACCTGCCGCTGTCCGACCCGGCCCGGCACGAGCCCCGGCGCCCGGGCGGGGCGGGCCACGAGGCGCCCGGGCTCCGCGAGGCGCTCACCGCCCGCCTCACCGGCCGTCCCGGCGAGGACCTGTGGGACCGCCTGGTGGAGAGCGCCGCGCCCGGCTCCCCGCCCGAGGCGCTGCGCCGCGCCGCCCTGCTCACGGGCTGGGCGCTGCGGCACGACGCCGAACGGGCCGGGGCGGTGACCGAGTCGGACCTGGCCCGCGAGCGCTGGATGCGCGCCCGGATCGAGGAGGCCACGGCCGCCGGGCGCCGGGCGGCCGTGGTCGTGGGCGCCTTCCACACCCCGGCGCTGCTGGGCACCGGGACCGGCCCGGTGCCGCCCGCGGACGAGCTCCCCGGCGGTCCGGCCTGGACCGTTTCCCTCATTCCGTACACCTATCCGCTGCTGGACGAGCGGTCCGGCTACCCGGCCGGCATCCGCGACCCCGAATGGCAGCACCTCGTCCTGGAGGCGGCGGGCCGGCCGGCCGCCATCGACGAGGCACTGCTCACCACGGCCGTGCGGATCTGCGGCGAACTGCGCGCGCAGGACCACCCCTCGGGGCCCGCGGACGCCCGCGAGATCGTCCGGCTGGCAGGCGACCTCGCCCGCCTGCGGGGCCTGCCCGCGCCCGGCCGCGGCGAACTCATCGAGGCCGTGCAGACCGTACTGGCCCAGGGCGAACCGCTCGGCCGCGGGCGCGCCGTCGCCCGGTCGCTGGAACGGGTCCTGGTCGGCACCCGCTCCGGCCGGCCCGCGCCCGCCGCCCCGCGCAGCGGTCTGGCACCGGCCGTGGAGGACGAGGTCGCTGCCCTGGGCCTGCCCGGCCCCGCCGACACGGGCCCCGCCGCCCGCGACCTGCGGCTCGACCCCTTGCGCTCCGACCTCGACCGCCGTCGCGAACTCCTGCTGCGCCGGCTGACGGTCTGCGGCATCCCCTATGCCACGTCGACGCCCGTCACGGGCGCGGGCGCCGGCGAGGCCGTGACCACCCGGTGGGAGGTGCGCTGGACCCCGGCCACGGCCGCCATGCTCACCGCCGCCGGAATCCGCGGCGTCACCCCGGCCCAGGCCGCCGAAGGCCTGCTGCGCGAACGGCGCCGCGCCGAACAGGACGACGGCGGGCCCACCGCCGCCCAGAGCATCGGCGGCCTCGCGGAGGCCGCCGCCTGCGGACTGCCCGCGCTGGCCGACGAACGCCTCACCGAACTGGGCGAGGGCGTCCCGGCCACCGGCACGCTGCCCCAACTGCTGGCCGCCCTCGAACTGCTGGACCGCGTCCGAGCCGGCCACGTCGCCGGACTCGGCCCGGACCCGGCCCGCGCCGCGCGGTCGGCGGCGGTCGGCGAACTGCTCACTTCAGCAGCCGTCCGCCAGGTCGACGGCCTCACCGGCTCCGACGACCCCGACGACGCCCGAGCACTGCTCGAACTCGCCCACCGCGCGGACGTCTTCGGCGGGATCCGGCTCGCCGACGCCCTCACCCGGCTGGCCGCCGACGGCTCGCCGCTGATGTCCGCCGCGGCCGGAGCCGTCCGCGTCCTGCTCGGCCACGAGGACGCCCACGCCTTCGGGATCCGCACCGCGTCCTGGGTGGACGCGGCCACCGACGCCGCCACCCGGACCGCGCTGACCGCCCGCCTCACCGGCCTGCTCACCGCGGCCGGCCCACTCCTGGAGACCATGGCCCCCGTCCTCGACCCGGTGCTGGACCGCGTCACCGACCTCGGAGACACCGCCTTCCTGGACCGCCTGCCCGCACTGCGCGGCGGCTTCGACACCCTCAGCCCCGCCTCCCGCGACCGGCTGCTCACGGCGGTGGAAGACCGGCTCGGCGACGCCGGCTCCCGGGTCACCGACACGGACGGCATCGACCCGGCCGCACTGGCGCTGTGGACCCGCGCCGACCTCGCCGCCCGCCAGACCCTGGACCGGCTGGGCCTGCTGCCCCCCGCCCTCCCGGCGGCCCCCGACGTCCGCGGACCGTCCGCGACGCCGCCGCACCACCGCGATGACCGCCCCGGCCAACCGTCACCAGCCCTCCAGGCGGAGCCGACGACCCCGGATCCGACCGGTACGCCACCGCACGCCCCCGGCCGGCCACCGGCCTCG